>NZ_CDLCQJ010000026.1:0-39213 GCF_975850365.1 Candidatus Hodarchaeum mangrovi
AATTCTTAAGGTAAGGAAGTATTAATGCAAAAATATGAAACAATTAAGGTTAAAATTAGTAATTATGTTGCTGTTGTGACATTATCGAGACCAGAAATCCATAATGCCTTTAATTCTTTAATGATAGAGGAATTAACAACAGCCTTTAAGCTTCTTGAGAATGACGAGGAAGTTAGAGTAATAGTTTTAACAGGAAAAGGTAAATCTTTTTCTGCTGGTGCTGATGTCAATTATATGCGAGAAAGTAAAGAATTTACATATGAAGAGAATGAAGATGATGCACTGAGACTTGAAGAATTATTTTATACAATCTATAAAACCCCGAAACCTGTAATTGGAAGAATAAATGGTTCTGCATTCGGTGGAGGAATAGGTTTAATTTCGGTATGTGACATATCACTAATAGTTAAAAACGCTAAATTGGCCTTCTCTGAAGTAAATTTAGGAATTCTACCAGCAGTTATAAGCCCATATATTATTTCAAAAATTGGTTTTTCAAACGCAACAAGATTCTTCCTAACTGGTGAAAGATTTGATGGTCAAAAAGCCCTTGATATCGGTTTAGTTCATGAGATAGCTGAAAATTTAGAGGAATTAGATCTAAAACTCACCGAGATCATTAACCACCTTTTTAATAGCAGTCCTGCTGCAATGAAAAGCATAAAAGAAGTTCTTAACCAAAACCGTGGTTCAGAACTAAAAAATATTCGTGAGTACTGCATAAAAAAAATTGCAGAGGTTAGAACTTCTGATGAGGGAAAGGAGGGACTCACAGCGTTCGTTGAAAAACGTTCTCCACGCTGGAAGATTTCCTATGAGAGTAATTTGTTCAAAGATCTTGATTTAGATGAAAAATGATGGAATATAACTATAATCATGTGATTCAAGGAAAAAAGTCAACAATTGTCTTTATTCATGGAGCTGGAGGAGGAATCGAGCAATGGAGTTCACAAGTAAAATTCTTTCAAAAACAAGGCTTTAAAACGTTAGCAATAAATCTTCCTGGTCATGGAAAAAGTCCGAGGTTAGAAAAAATTTCAATTGAGAAATATTCAAAAGCAATAACAACTCTAGTCTCTGATCTTCAAATAAGTTCATTAGTTCTCGTTGGTCACTCAATGGGTGGTGGGATTGTTCAGCAGCTAGCAATAAATGGAAGATTAAAAATTCATGCTATTGTATTAATTGGAACGGGAGCTAAATTAAATGTAGCACCAACTATTATTGAGATGATTTCCAATACTTTTAATGAAGCAATGAATTTTTTAGGGCAATATGCTTACTCTAATAACATTGACTTAAAAATTATTGAAAAGAACGAAAGATTGATACGATCTAATGGAAAAGAAATTCTATTAGCTGATTTTGAAGCCTGTAAAAATTTTGATCAACGGACTGAAATTTCTAGGATCACATGTCCTACACTGATTATTTGTGGAGAAAATGATCAGATGACCCCCGTGAAATTTTCTACCTATCTTCATGAACACATAAAAAATTCTAGATTGGAAATTATTCCCTCTGGAGGTCATTTTATTTTTCAGGAAAAACCAGATGAAGTCAACAAAATAATATTGAACTTTTTATCATCAATTCCCGCTATTGGAAAATGAATCACCATATTCCATAAAATTCTTTAGATACTGTCTAAATTTGATTTACAAAATATTAATGGGGTTTTCTATGGTCATAGAATCAATTTCAGAAAAATTAGGATTTAAAAAGGATGATAAACTTGTTATAATTCACATTGACGACATGGGTTTTTCACATTCTTCAAATATTGGGTCTTTCAAATGTTTGGACTTTGGTGTTGCAACTTGTGGTTCTGTCATAATCCCTTCAGCTTGGTTTCTTGAAACAGCATCTATTTGTAGATCAAATCCACATTATGACGTTGGTGTGCATTTAACACTAACATGTGAGTATGAAACATATCGTTGGCGGGCTTTATCTAGTGTTGATCCTAAAACTGGATTATTAGATCATGAAATGTGTCTCTGGCGGACTACTGAAGAAGCCCTAGCAAATGTAACTCCAGAAGCAGCAGAAAAAGAAATGAGAGCTCAAATTCAGACTGCTCTTGACCAAGGTATTGATGTAACACATATTGATACTCATATGGGAACTGTTATCTACCCTAAGTTCATCCAATCTTATATACAATTAGCTCAGGAGTTTGACATCCCTGCTTTTATTCCAAAACTCACACGAGAAGAAATGATAGCGATGGGATTTGGTGAATATGCTGATCTTTTCCTTTCTTTTCTTCCCGTTTTAGAAGAAAGTGGATTACCTTTATTAGATCAAATAATAATTGATACTGGAGGGGAACAAAAAAATAAGACCGATTACTATTGTAAACGTTTTGCAGAAATAAAATCTGGTCTTACCCATTTGCTATTTCATCCTGCTCAAATGAGTTCTGAATTGGAAGCGATTACCAAAGACTCAGCTGTCTGGAGGAATCAAGACTTTGAGGCGTTTACTAACCCTATAATTAAAAAATGTGTTGATAAATTTCAGTTGAAATTGATTGGTTATCGTCAACTCCGTGATTTAATGCGTAAGAATCACTAACTTCTCTGAATGCCAAATTTGTTTTCTTATTATTCTAAAATTTAGAATTCATATTTCTTCTAAATTTCGGTAGCTTAAAGTACCCATATGATATATGCATTTGTAGCTTTTTTAATTAAAAATAAATTTTACCTTAATTTGGTGTTTAAAATGTATAACATGTTGGAAGTCCGATTTGTGGATATAAATGGCACACTTAAAGCAATGAACCTCCCAATTTCAGCACAAGACATAGGGGGTGTTATCGATGACCCCATATTCTCTGAAGGAGTTAATATTGATGGTAGTTCAGTTCAAGGATTTACATCAATCGAAAATTCCGATTTACATCTTCTTCCAATACCTGAAACTTTAATCGAATTGCCTTATACCGAGGAACCAAAATTAGCTGTAATGTGTAAAATTCTACAAAATGGGGAGATCTTCCAAGGAGATACTCGATCTCGCTTGAGTTTGATAATACAGAAATTATTAGGAAAGAAAGATTGGAAACTTAAAATAGGTCCAGAACCTGAATTTTTTTTATTAAAAGATGGAAAACCAATTGATCATGGTCGTTATGCTGACATTTATCCAAGTTCAATAGCAGAGGGTGTTATCAAGCGATTTTCACAAGATCTTACTAAAGCTAATCTTAAACCAAAAGTTCATCATCATGAGGTTGGTACGGGACAATATGAAATTGAAATTGGACATGAAGAAGCATTATGGACTGCTGATACCATTGTCACGTATAAAGCAATAATTCGTGCTTTGGCAGCTAAAATTGGATATACAGCTACTTTTATGCCAAAGCTTTTTATGACAGAAAATGGAAATGGTATGCATTGTCATATTTCTTTATGGGAAGGCGATAACAATTTATTCACCTCTTCCGAGGAAAAAAATTTGACTGGAACAGCTGAACACTTTATGGCGGGTATTTTAGAACATGCTCAAGCTATGACTGCTATTGTTGCTCCTACTGTCAATTCTTACAAACGTTTAGTACCAGGATATGAAGCTCCTGGTTATGTTGCATGGGGTCCGATGAACCGATCAGCTTTGATTAGAATTCCAATGTTTAGAGATCCTAAGATGGCACGTTTTGAATATAGATGTCCTGATCCTAGTTGTAACCCTTATCTAGCTTTCATCGCAATATTAGCAGCAGGAATGGATGGAATAAATAGAAATATAGAGCTCCCAGCACCAATCCGAAAAAATATATTTACACTAAATAGAAAGGAACTTGAGGCACTTAATATAAAGACTTTACCTGGAAATTTATTTGAAGCTTTAACATATTTAGAATCTGATTCTTTACTCTGTGAGGCTCTTGGAACTCATATTTGCAGGAACTTCTTTGAATTAAAAAGAGATGAATGGCTCCGTTATTCCACTCAGGTAACAGATTGGGATTGGAACGAATATCTTAATGTTTAATATTTAAAAAACTATGATAGGATAAGGAGAAAGTTAAGTGGACTTTAAAATCGCCCTTGGACAGATTAAATCAATCCAAGCTGATCCAAAAACAAATTTAGAACAAATTAGAAATATTTGTCAAAAGCCTGAAATAAAGGAAGATCCTAATACTATCGTTATTTTTCCAGAATTATCAGTTACAGGTTATTTGATGCATGATGATGTTTTTCAATTGGCTGAGCCTGTTCCTGAAGGCCCATTATCACGAGTACTGGCTGAAATAGCTAAGAAAAATAGCTGTTATTTAGTTGCAGGATTACCAGAAAATTCAATTCCAGGTTTAATTTATAATACTGCTGTAATGTTTGGTCCTAACGGTTTCATTGGAAAAAGTCGGAAGATAATGATTCCTAACCATACAGTGTTTAATGAAAGGCGTTATTTTAGAAGCGCCACTAAAATTAATGTTATCGATTCTCCATTTGGGAAGTTAGGTTTACAAATATGTTATGACCTTTTCAGTCCTGAAATAACACGAGCTCATGCTTTATTTGGAGCTCACACAAGTATTTGTATTTCTGCTTCACCTGGGGTAAGACGACAATATTTTGAATCCTTTATTTCTTCACGTGCAATGGAGAACACTGTAAATATGGTTTATGTGAATCAATCTGGGATTCAGGATGAACTAATATTTTGGGGAGGATCAGAGGTGTGTAATGCGACTGGAAATCGTATTTTAAAGTTAAAATACGATGAACCAGACTTTGGTATTGCAAAATTAAACACTGAAAGCCCTAAATCTTCCAAAAATTTTGTTCCTACTCTTCGTGATATTCCACCTTGGATTTTCAATACCTTAGAATTAGGAGTTCGTCAAATATGACACGAAAAGCAGAAGTTAAATCCTCTCTTCCTCCAATTGACATCAACCATGTGATTAAAATTATTTCTGATTTTATTAAAACACGTGTTGAAGAATCAAAGCGCTCTGGCATTGTAGTGGGTTTAAGTGGTGGTATTGATTCTACAGTCGTTGTTTCATTATGTGTGAAAGCTTTAGGCTCTGACCGTGTGCATGGGGTTTTCTTTCCCAGTTCAACAACTCCCCCGTCTGATTATAAAGATGTAGAACAGCTATGTAAAAGTTTAAATATTTCTTTAACCGTTGTTGACATCCAAAAACTGATTGACGTTTTTTCAAGTACTATCAAGACTCCTGAAGATTCTAGATTGATGGAATGGGCAAATTTAAAACCACGCTTGCGTCAGACAGTTTGGTATTATTATGCTAATAAACTCAATTGTTTAATTTGTGGTGGTGGAAACAAATCTGAGATCATGATTGGGTATTTCACAAAGTATGGTGATGCTGCTGTAGATCTTCTGCCTCTTGGAGACATCTATAAGACCCAAATCTATCAATTGGGGAGAGCATTAAAAATTCCAGAAAAGATTCTAAACAAAGCACCGTCAGCAGGACTCTGGAAAGATCAAACTGATGAAGAAGAAATAGGAATGACCTATGTAGAGCTAGATCAGATTCTTTATGGATTAGAACGGTTTCAGACAGATGAAGAAATTGTAAATAAACTTAATGTCCCTCTTTCTCAAGTTAAGAAAGTTAAATCATTAATATACCGTAGTGAGCATAAGAGAAGAGGACCAATAATTTTTAAAATGGGAATTAGAACTCCAACCATTGATTGGCGGATTCCTTTGGTTGAACCAGGTGAATATTAATCGAGTTTTTTCAAAAAGGTAAATCTGATATGTGTCGATTATTAGGGTTTCTTGGGAACTTTCAAAATTGGCATGAAATATTATTTGAATTTCAGAACCAGTCTCAAATTGGAAAAGTACCTTTTGGAGCTCCAATAGGACATTATGATGGTTGGGGAATTGCTGCCTCATTAAATAGACACCCTTTAATATTAATAGATAAAAGGAGTGAATCAGCATACAAATCTAGAAATTATATAAATTCTGTTTTAGGGATTACTGGGAAGCCCATAGCTTTATTAGCCCATTTAAGAAAAGCAAGCCCAGGGGTTAAGGTAAATTTGAAGAATGTTCACCCATTTTTCAGTTTTCCATGGGCTTTTATCCATAACGGTACATTTTATGATGCTGAAAACCTTCCTCGTAATAAAAACCTTGAATTAACCTCGGATGGATCCGACTCTGAACTTTTATTTCATTTTTTGCTTACTTTTCTTCTTAATGAGCCTATTATCGCTAAAAATTGGCCTAATTTCGTCCAAATGGTTCTGAAAAGCAATTATAGGTTTACTGCTATTAACTCAATATTTAGTAATGGCACTGATTTGTATGCAATACGTTGGTGTACAAAAAGTCCAGAATATTATACCCTATATCTTTATTTCAACTCTTTAGAAGGTGTAATCGTTTCTTCTGAACCAATTTCGTTACCACAACTAGATAAGAGTAATTGGAGAGAAATTCCAAACCAATCTTTGGTAAAGATCACATCTACTCCCCCAAAATTTTCAATAGTGCGCGGATGAATTTTTATCTAGTCTTCGATGGTTGCCCTAATTCTCATTAACCCTACTCCAATATTTTGCTGTTTTTGAATAATGAATTTTCCTATTTCCTGAGTATTTTCTACATGAGGTCCTGTACAAATTTCTTTCGAAAATTCCCCCACTGAATAAACTGAGACTTTACTTTGGTACTGGGCTTCAAAAAATCCAAGTGCTCCTTTTTTTAATGCTTCTTGAGGTGTCATGATTTCTTTTGTAACAGGAATTTTCTCTTTGATTTTTTGATTTACTAAGTCTTCAACCTGTTTTAGTTCAGACTCAGTAAGTTTTACTGGGTGTGAAAAATCGAATCTTGTTCTTTCGGTAGTAATATTACTACCTTTTTGTTCCACGTGATTGCCTAAAACGTTTCTAAGAGCTTGTTGTAAAAGATGAGTCGCTGTATGAAGTCTAGTAGTCCTGGTTGAGTGATCTGCTAAACCACTTTGAAATGTTCCTGCTGTTGCTTTACGACTAAGTTCACGATGGTGTTCAAACTCTTTTCTGAAGGTTTCAAGATCTAAAATTATACCTTTTTCAGTTGCAAGCTCAGATGTTATTTCAAGAGGGAAACCAAAGGAAGTAAAGAGAAGAAAAGCATCCTCTCCTGTAATTATTCCCTTTTCTACTAAAATTTTGTTGAATTTCCTTAAACCCCGCTTTAAAGCAACCGTAAATTTGTCTTCTTCAGTAGTAAGATTGTTAATAATAAAATCTTTATTTTGTTCTAATTCTGGATAGGTTTCTTTATATAAATGAATAACAATTTGAGCAAGTATAGGAAGGAATTTTTGGTTAATATTTAAAATATTTCCTTGTCTGATTATCCTTCGAATTAATCGTCTTAATACATATCCTTGGCCCAGATTAGAGGGGATTAAGTTTTTATCATCCCCCAAGATAAAAGTTGAGGCTCTTATATGATCTGAAATAATATAAATCGCTTTATATTCTTCATCAGAAGGTTCATTTTTAATTTTTGCTAATTTTTTTACCTGATTCACAATTGGTTCAATAGTATCAATCTTGTAGACACTATCAAATCCATTTAAAACCGCAATTGTTCTCTCAATGCCCATACCAGTATCTACATTATGTTGTTTAAGCTTTTCATAATTTCCTTCCACTGTTTTATTGTAAGTCATGAATACATCGTTCCAGATTTCAAAGTATTTTCCACAAGAGCATCCTGGCTTACAGTTCTTAGAACAAAGTGGTTTTCCTGTGTCATAGAACATTTCCGTGTCTGGTCCACAAGGACCTGTTTCTCCTGCAGGTCCCCACCAGTTATCAGAACGTGGTAAAAAGAAAATTCGTTCTTTTGGGATACCAATTTTATTCCAAATTTCAGCTGTTTCGTAATCAGGATGAATTTCTTCATCTCCTGCAAAAACTGTAACTGAAATTCTATTAGGGTCTAAGCCAAGCCATTTAGGATCAGTTAAAAACTCCCAACTCATATTAATAGCCTCTTCTTTAAAATAATCCCCTAAAGACCAATTTCCAAGCATTTCAAAGAATGTTAAATGAGATGGATCACCAACTTCATCAATATCACCAGTTCTTATACACTTTTGGCTATTAACTAATCTTTTTCCAGCAGGATGAGGTTCTCCTAAAAGATAAATCTGGAGTGGATGCATACCAGCAGTCGTGAAAAGAACCGTGGGGTCATTTTCTGGTAGTAATGAAGCAGAAGGAATAATAGCATGATCCTTTTCTTCAAAAAAATTTAAATAAAGGCTTCTTAGCTCATTTGACTTCATAATTCATCCCTAAATAGTTATTTAAGATTGGATTACGATAGAAATTTCATGCCCCTTACCATAAGGATCATTGATATTCCAAACTCTCCGGAATCCTTTTTTAACTTCCTTAAAATCAATTTGATCAGCTAATACCTCTTCTTTTAGTAGAGATGAAAATTCTTTTATTGTTTCAATGGATTCACTATCCGTTTTGGAGAAAAATACTAGAATTTCCTTATCATAAGCAAGTTCCATATCTTTTCTCATTGATTGAATACGCCTAATTAAGTCACGTATGAAGCCTTCTTTTATTAGACCATTATCTAATTCTAGATTTAGAAAAAGGTCTCCGTTTTTGAAGGGTGCACCCGAATAACCTTCTCGTTCTGTAATGCGGATTTCTAAATCTTCTTTATCTATTATTATTTCCTCATTAATGATATTAGCAGAGTAGCTTCCATTTTTGTTTAATATCTCGGCTATTCTTTTTGCTTCCTTACCTTTTTGGGTTTTTATCCATTGGGCTACATTATTTGCATTTTTTTTGTGTTTAGGACCAATACTTTTAAAATTAGGAGCAAATTCGATTTCTTGAAATTCTAAAGGATCATCACTAAAAATTATTTCCTTTACATTAAGTTCCTGTTTAATAAGATCCTCTAAAATTGATATTGCTTCTCTTCCTTCTTCATTACAAACAAAAATAACTTGTGATAGAGGCCATCTTACTTTTATATCTTTTTTGGATCTGATTGCTCTTCCATTGGTTATTGCTTCACGAGCAATATTGATCTGATTTTCAATCACAGGCTTAATGTAATTTTGATTTGGTTGAGGGAATTTTTCTAGATGTACACTTTCTAATCCTTCCTTTTGACTTATAATTAGTAATTGATACATTTCTTCCGCCAAAAATGGAATGAATGGGGCTAATGACTTACTTAAAGAGGTTAAAATTTCATATAGAGTCGAATAGGCCGACTTTTTTGAAATAGTCAATTCTTTTTCCCAAAATCGACGTCTAGATTGTCGAATCCACAAATTTGAAAGATCATTATTTAGAAAGCTCTGAAAGGATTTTACTGCTTGATGAATTGATAATTCTTCAAAAGCCTGATGAACCTCGATAAGAACATTATTATACTTAGAGATAATCCATTTATCCAGAATTGGACGCTTTGAATAAGGAACATAATATTTTTTACTCTTTGGTGCAAATTTATCGAGATTTGCATAGGTTGTGAAAAATGAAAGAACATTCCATAATGGTAGAATAAATTCTTTCAAACTTTCTTCCACTAATTTAAACCCAAAACGTACATCATTCCAAGTAGGTGTAGAAAATAGGTACCATCGTGCTGGGTCAGCACCATAACGGCTAAAAACTTCCTCTGGTGCAATAACGTTTCCTTTTGACTTAGACATTTTCTTTCCTTCTTCATCTTGGATATGTCCCATCGTAAGGCATGTCAAGAAAGCAGGTTCACTAAAAACAACAGTCGATATTGCCAGTAATGTGTAAAACCAACCTCTTGTTTGATCAATCGCCTCCGTAATAAAATCTATTGGAAAATGACTTTTGAATTCCTCTTGATTTTCAAATGGATAATGCCATTGAGCAAATGTTGCAGATCCTGAATCGTACCAACAATCAATTACATATTCCTCCCGTGTAGCTTTATTTTGACATTTCGGACATAATACAAAAATCTCATCAACATCTGGTTTGTGAAGTGTGAAGTTTTCTGGAAGGCCTCCTTTTGTAAGTGAACTTAATTCTGAAAGACTTCCAACAGCGAATTCGTGTTTACAGGAGTCACAGGTCCAGATTGGTAAAGGAGTTCCCCAATAGCGTGATCTAGAGAGGGACCAATCTTTAAGTTCTTCTAGGAAATTTCCAAATCGACCCTCCTTTAGATGCTTTGGCATCCACCGAATTTTTTGATTTAATCCTTGAATTTTTTCTCGCATTTGACTCATAGCAATAAACCATGATTCCATTGCATAATAAAGTAGCGGAGAATCACATCTCCAACAAAATGGATAGGTATGTGTGATTGTTTCTACTTTTAGAAGTAAATTCATTTCTTTAAGTTTTTCCATTATATAGGGGTCGGCCTGTTTGACATGCATACCTCCAAAATCTGGCATATCATCCTTAAACTCACCATTTTCTAGAACAGGGTTGAACATCTCAACACCGATACTTTGACAAAGTTCATAGTCTTCAACACCAAAAGCAGGTGCACAATGAACTATTCCTGTTCCATCATCCATGGAAACAAAATCAGCAGCTACAACAAAATGGCGCTTTCCATGCGTTTGTTCACTTGTATACGAAAATAATGCCTCATATTCTATATTTAGAAGCTCTTGACCTAAAAATTCTTTTAGAATTTTCTTACCTTCTGGAAAAACTTTTGGTAAAAGAGCCTTTGCAAATATCAAACATTCATTCTGATGTTCAACTTCAACATAGATTTCATTTTCGTTCACTGCTAAAACAAGATTAGATAGTAGTGTCCATGGAGTTGTAGTCCAAGCTAAAAAGAATTTATTATCTTCACCTTTTACCTTAAATTTGATATAAATACTCGGATCCTCTGTTTCTTGGTAACCTTGAGCAACTTCATGGGAGGAAATCGGTGTTCCACAACGTGTACAATAAGGAACAACTTTAAATCCTTTAAATAATAATCCTTGCTCATAAATCTGTTTTAAAGACCACCATACAGATTCTATATATTCTTCAGACATAGTGATATATGAACGTGAAAGGTCAAGGTGAAATCCAATTCTGTGTGACATTTCTTCCCATTCCCCAACATATCGCATTACAGATTCCTTGCATTTAAGAATGAATTTCTCAATTCCATATTTCTCAATATCTTCTTTATTCTCTAAACCTAATTCCTTTTCGACTTCGATTTCAACAGGAAGACCATGACAATCCCATCCTCCGATTCGCGGAGTTACATAATAACCAGTCATTGTTTTATAACGCAAAAAAATGTCTTTAATTGCGCGTGTCAATGCATGACCCATATGTGGGTAACCATTTGCTGTAGGAGGTCCTTCTAAGAAAACAAAGGGGGGATTTTTACTTGATGCTTCTTGAATCTTTTTTTCGAGATTAATATTTTCCCATAATTTTAATATTTCTTCTTCTCTTCTAGGAAGATTTGGTTTTTCAGGTAGAGCAGGAAAGTTCAATGAAATGTCTCCGTGAATCTAAATATGCTATTTATCTTGAATAAAAGCTTCAAAAAAAACCACAAAAAAACTTTAGGTTATCAAAGGCAAAAAATTATCATTGTCCTTATAGATTAAACTGAGATATCTTTCCACCCAATAACTTGTTTAAAATATAATTGAGAGATATCTTTTGCGATGTTTTGGGTCTTAATAGTCGTTGGACGAATCCACATTCCTAACCTAAAATCAGGTGATTGTCTTAAATCATCTAAAAAAGATCGAAAAACATCCATTTGTCGTATTTGGTAGATTCCAGTTGTGAATGTATATTCTAATGTTCGATTACCTTTTTCATCAAGTATAAGTTTATAATTTTTTTCGTTTCCAAGTAAAAACGATAGGATGTAGGGACCTTTTGTTTGAGGTTCAAATGTTTCTGGATAGGCTTTTTGAATGTTCTTTTTAAAAGCAGAATAATCATTTTCTAGGAAAGAAGTCCAAGTGAGGAGGGAAAATCTGGCTTTATTATTTGAAACCTTATTAATTATCTACTTTGCTTGATCTAATTTGCCTAACTCAAGAAATATTTCCCCTAATTGAATAAAATAATCATCATCTTCATTTTGAATATTTTTTGAAGTCATTAACCTTTCTGCTTCTAAATTTAAATCCTCTGGAAGTTTCCTTCCGAATCGTTTTTCCATTTTCTTTGTTACCATTGATTCAATAGTAGGGTTATTTTTAAGATCTGATGGTGATTTTACTAAATTTTCATAGATCGATTTAATAAGAAATTCTTTTTCACTAGTGGGTAGAGCTTCTGGTTTTTCATGTGTTAGTTTTGTGATATCATAAACACGTTCTCGTTTAACTAAACTCATCTGAAATAAATTTTCTTCCTTAAGGGGTGTATTTTCTAAAATGAATTCTTGAATCCGCTTAATCTGAGCAAAATATTTTGGGATGGTCGTTTTTCCTTGGATAAAGGCTTCTTTCTGTTTTAGAAACCATTTATTCCATTTAGTCCATTCATTTTGTATTTCGATAGGAACTTTACTTTCTAGAAATATTTTATCTAAAACTTCAGTTGCTTTCTTTAATGATTCCAGATCCTGTGTTATTAAAATGGGATGCATGTTCTTCAATTCCATTTATAGGCTCATTAACCTCAGAGAAAGCATTTTTTAATGTTAGTTAAAGATTTTAAGATAAAATACTTCCTCCATATCACTGAAGCTGGATTTAATACAAATATTTTTCAATGGAATATATCAGAGGCAAATGAAAGTTATCGTTTAGCGTGAATTCTCCTTTGTAAGCACAAATTCTGCAACACTATTGTTTATAGGATGATAAAAATGTCTACAATTGCTAAAAAAGCTATTGATGTTGTATCTAAAGTTTTTGAAAGTGAGGATATTGAAATTCCACTCTGTATATCAATCGTTTCTGCGACTGAAGGATTAGAATTATATTCTACTCGTACATGTATAGCTGAAGAAATGGAGTCGATCAATGTTTTAGGTTTAATTGCCTTTGAAGAGTTAAAGTCGGCTTTTAATAGTAGAACTAAAAATGATATTAATATCTTGATATTTCGAACTGCTACACGGGAATGTTATGTTTCACCAGTAGCTGAAGATATTTTCATGGTTGCAGCGGCGGTTCCTGGTACTGTGGGGAGTGTTATGCCATTATTAGATGGATTAAGCGCCCAAGTGAAATTTGCTCTTTCTAAGCTAAAGGGTTGATATTAATGGATTCTGAAAATTATCGATTAATTGCTGAACAAGCTGCACGAATAGCGGGGTCTTTTTTACGTTTAATGTCTTTCAAGGATCTCCAAATTTTCCGAAAAGGAGAGAATGATGTTTATACAAATTTTGATACTGAAAGTGAACGCCTAATTAAAAACCATATTTTAATGTATTATCCAAATCATCTAATTCAATCTGAAGAGTCACAGATAAATATCCAGACCCTTCCTGAGAATATTATCTGGTTTATTGATCCTCTTGATGGAACTAAAGCATTTTTAAGAGGGAATTTTGCGTTTGTAAGTATGTCTATAGCAGCTTGGGATCAAAATGGCTTAATTGCTGGTGTTGTATACAACCCTTTTACTGATATGTTATACTCTGCAGCAAGAGAAGGTTCTGTTCGATTAAATGGTTCCCCTTTGCCACGTCCACGAACTTATCCATTAAATAAAGCTCGAATATTAGTAGACTTTTCTAATCGGTTGAAAAAAACATTAAAAAAAGAATTGGCGATAGCTGACCTGAATGGGATTATTGGTCGTGCATACCGTTTAGGAGGAGGAATCTCACAGCACTTAATGTTAGTTGCTCAAGGAACCTTGCATGGAGCTATTTTTTGGGGTGCGGGGTCTAAAGGACAATTTTGGGATTTAGCAGCAGCGTTCCTTATACTAGAAGGACTTGGATTTAAAGTTTCTAATTTAGAGGGGGAATCAATTCATCCAACTGATGAAATTTTTGATCAATTGATAGTTGCTTCCCCAACATTACATGAACAGATGTTACAGTGGGTAAGCAATTTAAAACAGTTTAGTTGAGATTATTCTATATTAAAGGTTATTGAATCTCCATAAATCTATCATGAACCGCTCCACAGATTGGACATACCTCGGGTGCCTCACCTTCCACAGTGAATCCACAAACATCACAAACAAATATGGATATCTGTGGAAGGTCTTTTTCCTTCTCAACAGCTTTAAAAGCTGCTTCATAGAGCTTGTGATGGACTTTTTCAACCTGATTTGCTAAATCAAAGCTTCTAATAGCCATTTTATGACCCTCTGATTTCGCATCATTAAGGAATTCGGGATACATGGATGTAAATTCGTAATGTTCTCCTTTCATTGCCTCTTGCAAATTTTCTGCCGTCGATTTAATACCACCATAAACTTTAAGATGGGAATGGGCATGGACAGTTTCCGCTGCTGCAGCAGCGCGGAAAAGACGAGCAACTTGTTTATAACCATCTTTTTCAGCTTTTTTAGCAAATGCTAGATATTTTCGATTGGCTTGGCTTTCTCCAGCAAAAGCTGCCATCAAATTTTTTTCAGTCTTTTTCATAGTTGAATCCTCAAGTCAGATTAGTTTTACTTTATATTAGAAGAAAGGCAATAACGAATCTTATTTAACTGTATGGTTCAAAATTGTGAAGAGTTGTGTTTTAAAAATTACTCTTCCTTAAGGTGAGTCCCTTTTATTATAATTCGTTGTTTTCCTTCAGTTAAATCCCATGTAAAAATCCCTGAAGCCATGAGTTTCTCAAACATATAACGTCGAAGATAATCATCTAAACTAAAACAATGTCCAAATTCTTGAAAATCTAATCGTAAAGTTCCACCTGACTCACGAAAAGTATTAATGATCCAATTTTCAATGAAATTCAAGAATTCAGTTTTATCTTGTAAAGAATTCCAAAGAATCTGAACAATTCGATCAGCAATCGTTGGAAATTTCTTACTCAAATCGGTTTTAAGCTGCTCTATTGAATATTCCTGTGCAAAAGCTTCTGTTAGCGTCCATTTATCCTCTTTGAGACGATTAAAGAGAACAAAAATATAATTATCAGGATTAAAATCATCTAATGCTAGACTTTGCATATCAATTTTAATTAGAAAAGATTCATAATCAATTTTCCAGTGTTTTACTTCCCGATTTGAATTTTCTATTTTTTCCATACTATAATATATTAAATTTAATTCTTGGAGCTTTTCCAAATGGTGTAAAATGGTAGGGATACTCTTATTGATTTCTGGATGTTCTGACAGTTTGGAGGCTGTAAGTCCTGTAGGTCTGGCTTTATACAGTTCCAGCAAGATTTTTCGCCGAGTAGGATCAGCGAAAGCTGAAATAACTTGAATTGCTTGACCAGCCTTTGGAGAATAAGTATCCACAGAAAAACGCTCCTAATTAAAACATATATTCCTCTTATAAAAGGAGACGTCTATTGGCACTTAATAATTATTCATCTAATTCTGATTAATTAATATGGCTATAAAATACATCAATTATCCTTTAAACACATTCGTTCTATTTTTCTCTTCCATATATATCTTCTATTTACTTTGTTGGAAAATTCTCAATAATTTTCAAACAGATTATATTGAAAGTTTAATCTTAGGGGGCTAAAGGTTGGTTTTCATGGGGCCTTGCCGTGTTGGAAACAATAATTAGGCTAAATAATAATATTAAACCTCCTAATATTAAAAAAATACCAATTAAGAACCCATGAGGGTGAATGATACCAGAATATGGAATAGAAATGATTATAACACTTAAGGTTGTAAAAAGGCCTAGTATCAAAGCAATAGATCCTAAAAAAGCTAGAATTTTAATTAAAAGGCCAGAGGGGTGCGGGAAATTTCTTATATTTTCCAGATTTGTTTCTTGAGATATAATATCATCTTGATTCATTTTTCTCTACTTAAAGGGGAAGGAATTTAATGCTTGAAAAACTTTCAGAATTAATTATCAATTTCAAGTTAATATATTAATTTTATAAATTCTTTTGAGCTTATAAAGGAATATCCTTTTTCTATTATGAGGAAATTATGCTAGGTAATTCAACATGCCTAACAGGAATCGCCTTAAAGCGTTCCCAGTTTTTATCTTATCAAGCTTTTCTTAGAGCAATTGATTTTTCCTATAAATATCATAAGTTTGTATTTATAGATTATGAAGGAATCGGTTCACTTTTAGACCCCTTACAGCTAAAAACAATCTTAAAAAGTACTACTGGAGTGGTTGTTTTAACAATAGCTGCCCGTGCTAGTGAGTTTCATCAGCAGGGTAGGTTTTTACTTGAAAATTATCTGGAAACTCTTTCATCTCAAAGATTATTATATTGTGTTGTTGCGGGTTATCCTTTCTATTCAACTATTGATTGTAAAAACTCTATCACTGATGCTATTCCTAATATTTTGGAACGAATACGAAAACGAACTAATTCTTTAATCTTTTTAGGAACAGAAAACATCCCAACAAAATATATTGTGAAATGGATGAATTCCTACCAATCAATTATACCTTTTATGTTACATGGTGATAGAAGAATTTCAACATCAGTTTTTAATCCTCCTTACGGAGTTTATTCTCCCCTAACTCATATTATTGCTGATAATTATGCAATTGAGTACTTAATTCCTTATCTTTTAAAAAGAAAGGAAATTTCTAAAGCTTTAGCGTTTTATGGATATTCACCAACATCTTTATCTCGGTTAACATGGAGATGTTTGAATGAGCGCGAAAAAACGATTATTACAGCTGGATTCCAAAAATATGTTCTAACTTCATTAAACTTCCAACAATGTATAAAGTTGTTTGTAAAGAATAAAGTACGACTAATTATTGCAAATCCTGCGATTAAGGAGTTTTATGAGGATTTGGTTCGAAGTTTTGCTTTAGGAACAGCATTAACAATTAATTTACTAACCTAAAAAACCTTTGGAATTACAGAATCCATTATTTGGAGAAAGACTTCGGTGAATTCATATTAAATTAGGAAATATAAAGGATAAAATGTTGGTAACATTAGCATAATATGGTGATTTTAGAATTTTCCATCCCATTATTTCTTCATATATACAGATATTGGAGGAAATTCAATGAATCAACCATTATCTAGCATGATTATAGAAAATTATCGAATTCGTAACTATACTACAGAAAAGATCAATACAGATGAATTAAGCTGTCTAGTAAGTTTTCTCTCATCTCTAGATATATGTAAAAGCTGTTTAAGAGATATCCCCCGAATTCAATCATCTTTTGGTTCTGATCTCGATTTTTCTATCGATTTTGAAACTAAAACATTAGATATCACTTATATGAAAAAACCTGTATCTGGCTGGTAATTTAACAATTCTAAAAGTAAAAGAATTAATAGTTTTATTTTCCAAATAAAATTGGTTAAAATGCCCAGAGTAAAAGTTGAAAGATTCTCTGGCCGTGAATATCATCAATATTCCTCAGATGAATTAATCAAGTTATCCAAAATGCGAAAAGAGGCACGGTTAATTCTCGATCTTTTTTATAAAAATCAGATTTATGCTTTTGTACATGGATCAGTTGCTAGGGGCGATATAACTGAAACTTCAGATGTCGACATTCATATTCCCTCCTTAATTCCTTCATTCAGGTTAGAAATTCTAGAAGAACTGTTAATTAGAGATCGTAGAATTATTATGGGAACACCAAATTCAATTATTAAAGGTTTACTTATTCTTGATGAAGACATTTCCATAACTTTTCCTCTAATAAATCCCGATGAACGTGATGCAGAATTTTATAAGTTTTCTGGACTTTTAACGAATGATGAGTTGAAAAATAACCAAAGAGTGATTGGAGTATCTAAAAAATTATTATTAATAGAACCTGATGTCGATGGATATTGGCAATCTTCAATTATAGGAAATATTTCTAGTGTAGTGAATAAGCTTTCAATATCGCAACGGATTGTTGAAGAAAGAATTCGAGTACTTTCTAGAAGGGACCAAATAGGACGTACGGGAATGCTTATAAACTACTCCTTAACTCCTGATGAAAATTTTGAGCAAGCATGCAAAACCCTTGTTGATAAAAACCCTATTGTTAGAAGAAGATACCAAAAATCAAATTAGAATATCTATTAACTTTCCTAAAGGATTTCGACAGGCATAAGAGCACAATAGGAAATTTTTTTTCAACAAATTGATCTAATAATTTATCTACAACACTTTAAGAAATCATAAAGAAATACTTAAGCTCTTTAATTAAAATTTTAATTTGAGTTATTTAGAGAAGAAAAATTAAGACAAAAAGGATTAAAATTATGAAAATACTATCTTCAGAAGATAATCTCGACCGAAGATATCTTTTACGGAATTACAATTCCAAAAAAGTCTTTTTAGTTAGCGATTTACATTTAGGTATTGAACTTGAATGGCATCAAAGTGGTTTAGATATTTCAAACCCACAGTGGTCATTTGAAATTATTAGAACTCTTCGAAAAGACATCCTTGAAACAAATCCGACTCATGTTTTAATTGTTGGAGATTTAGAGCATAGTTTTCGACATTTTAACAAAAAGTCAAAGAAAAAAGTTCAAAAGGTGTGGGTTTCGGGAAAAAGAACAAAAGAAAAGATTTTAGAATATTTTAAATCACAAATTTTATCAATTGAAGGATTAAAAATTGGTTTAATTAGGGGAAATCAAGATACTGAATATTATAACATCTTAAAGGCTCAAATAGTTAATTATCCAGGATCTGGTGTTCTACTATTTGATAATAAGCTTGGGGTATTTCATGGCAATATAAAACCTTCAGAAGAACTCATAATAGCTAATGAGATTGTACTTGGACATGTCCACCCAGCCATCGAATTAAAGGATGAGATAAATGTAAAGTATAAATTACCAGTATTTGTGAGGTTGAATATTACAAAATTAGAGTTTTCCACCCTTATTGGTAGAAAATATATACTATCAGGTGGTGGGGAACAAAATATCACAATAACAATATTACCTGCTTATAATCATTTCTTCGGAGGATATCCCATAAATAAAACAACCTCAGAGAAGGAAAAAAACAATTCATATCCCATTTTAAAGAATATTTTAAACCATCCAAAATTAGAGGTTAAGTTAACTGATGGTGTATACCTAGGCCGTGTTTCAGATTTATAAATTAGTCCCAATATTCTCTAGTACGGGAAAATGTTGCTTCTGCTTCATAAATTGAAGAAAGAAGATCTTCTTTTGATTCATGTGGTTCTCTTAAGATTCTAATAGCAGCTTGAGGTCCTATTCCTCTTCCTGCTAAGACAAAAGCAGCTTTTTTCCCGAAAGAAAGAATAATATCAGCTGATTTTTTTGCAGAATCTAATTCTCTTTTCTCTTTCTTTAACAATTTTTCTTTTTTAGATACTGATCTTTTGAGAAGTTTTTTAATTCCTGTTTTATTCTGATGAACAACAGCAATAAATCTTGATTGACATTTTGGGCATTGTATATCATCTAGACTCTCTATACGTTGAGTACGTTCATAATCACAATCTAACCTCATACATACCAATCTAATCCAAGTATCATTTAAGCGTTTTTCCACTTTTTCCAAAATAAGATGAGAAGGGCGTATTTTCAAAACATTTAGAGAAATTGGTTGGGTTGCAGCAATTGATAGAGGTGTATTAAACCCCCTAACTGTAATTTCATGAATAATTATTTTTTTTCCCTTAATTTGCTCAAAAAAGTTCAGAACCACTTCAAGATCCATTTTTTCATCTAATATTTCATTGATAGTTTCTTCTCCAATAATTGTATCACGATAACGTGATACTAATAATCGTGTCATCATAGGAGAGCTTTCTGCTTCTTTTGAGATAGCTCCAAATCTTTTAGCAACTTGCTTTATTTTCCAAGCGAACAAATCACTATACTTTATCCGGTGTTTAAGAAGAGGGAGAATGTGAGCTGGTTCGATAGATTGAATTAAATCACGAAGATCAATTGGACGGATCATTGAGAGAAAAACTGAATAAGGATCTGAACGATATTGAATTGAATGGCCATGTTTCGCTCCAATGAGGGATGATAGGAGAACTCCTAAAGTTTCATTTCCTTTAGAACCCAAAAAACTGTGAATAACATACTTACGACCTACTATCTCAATAATTAAGTTATCTTTGGAGGGAGATATTCCAATTGACTCAATTTGTTGTTTTTTAAAGGAATGTAACTCTGTAGAAACATTATGTTCCTCATTTGGAAATTCTAATGGACTAGAAAAAAGATCCATTGTTTTTTGACTTACCTCACAAGAGACTGGAATTAATTCTCCCTCCCAAGTTGGTAGTGCTGCATCGGTTATACCTTTAACTTGTCGAACCTCAACCACATCTTCCTTTAATGCTAATAATTCCCATAATAGTCCATTAAGGATGAATACCGCTCCTTTTTCAGCTCTAGTGGAGACAAAAGCATCATCTAATTGTCCAACTCGTGCTTGTCTACCAACATCAATCACTTTGTAAATCCTTTTGGTAGGAATTGAGCTTAAATTGGTATAATAATACTGATATGCTTTTCTTTTTGCTTTTAGACTGATTATTTCAGTTGAAGGATCTTTATTAATGTAGAAAAAGTGGTTATCTCTTCCATATTCTAAAAGAGGAAGTAAATCTTGTGGAGAGACGGTTTGATAATTATAAGCTCCATTAATAATACGTAGAACCTTTTGAATACTGCTTTCTCCAAAATCAAGAAGAATTCCGACTATTTGATGAAACAAAATGTCCCAAGAAATGGAATGGATATGAGTTGGTTCAATCATTCCTTGGTTATTTAGTTCTTTTATGAAATAAGATTCCACTAAGTCTCGAGGATTATCTGCGATAATAATTCCTCTACTTATTTTATCTAATCCATGACCGGCTCGTCCTATACGTTGTATTAGGGTTTCTATCCTTCTTGGACTCATGTACTGGATAACCAAGCTAATTGATCCTATATCAATTCCCAATTCCAATGAAGATGTGGCAATAATAATGTCTAAATTTCCTCCACGTACTTCTTTTTCTGCATGAAGACGTGATTGTGTTGATAAACTAGAATGGTGAACTTCAAAATTTATCTGCTCTCCTAATGAAACAATCTCATTATATCGGTTAAATCTATAACCAAGAATTTCTGCTTCTTGACGAGTATTAGTGAATAGAAGAATTGTTCCATCTTCTTTGTGGATAATTTCTAGTAACTTTAGGAATCTAGAAACAGCTTCTTCTGTTGTTTGAAGCGATTTAATCAAATATTTTGATTCAGATGGAACTTCTTTTGGGTAAACTAGCTGAATTTCTAATTGTTTTGTTGGAGGGATAATAACAGCTCGGCATTTTTCATTCATAGGAGTTAAGTATTTCAATACTTTAATGGGATCACCTAATGTTGCTGAGAGTCCAATTCTTTGTATTTTCGTTTTTGTACGTTTGGTTAATCTCTCCAAGGCAAGGGATAACTGAACACCCCGTTTTGTGGTTACAAGTTCATGGATCTCATCTATCACAATAGTTTGAACATTCTTAAGCTTCTCACGGCCTAAAATTTTAGCAGGAAGCATAGCTTGAAATAGTTCAGGAGTTGTAATCAATATTTGAGGTGGATTTTTCGTTTGTTTTTGTCTTTCAGAAGCTGTTGTATCCCCATGACGAACAGCTATAGATATTCCAAGCTTTTGTCCTAGATCAGGTAGTGTCCGTCTAAAAATATCACGATTTAAAGCTTTTAACGGTGTAATCACGACCGTTGATATTGGTTCTGGTTTTTCTATGATAATACGATGAAGACAGGCAATGATAGTTCCAAAAGTCTTTCCAGAACCAGTTCCTGCTACAACTAAAAGATCTTCTCCATTAATAATCCCTTGGAGATAATCCAGTTGTCTTGGGTTTGGAGTAATCCCTAGTTCATCAAGAACTATTTGTATTGATTGATGTAATATATCAAATGTCATAAAGATAACCCTTCCAAGGGAAAATCATCAGCTCAGGACAAAATTATACCTTAATACCTTTAAGGTAACAGATCAGTTAAAGAAATTTGGGCTACACCGCTTTGGAGTTAATTCTATTTTTTAATCAAGTAGTCTAGAGGCTACATACCTTAATAATCCTATACTTGATTTCTCGATATCACTTCAAATGGACTCCTCTACTGGTAACAAAAATAATCAAAATCGTGTTAACATCAGTTTAAAGTGCTACTATCTTTAAACAACTTATTCTTCAACTAAAATTTGAATATTAATTTTCTAATGGAATCTTTTTCCATCTAAATGAAACGAAAAAAGCAATCTTTCCATACTAACATTATAAAAACCTGAGATATTTTTTTATTTTGATATCTAAAATCAGCATCGAAAGATGTTCTTCTTCTGAAAATAATTGATTTATTGGTTAAAGATAATAATTTTTCAATTCAAGTGAAATTATAGAATTTCTGATTGTTTCAATGCTAACGGAGATGAATTTTAATTGGAAAATCTGAATATAACTGGAAAAGTGCAAGAAGTAATCAATAAAATAATTAATTTTATTGAAACGAGCATGGAAGAAAGAAGGGCAAGTGGTTTACTAATATTATTCTCTGGATTTATTGATTCCACTGTTATAGCAAAATTATGTATTGAAGCAGTTGGAAAAGATAAAATTAAATTATTAATCAGAAGTGATAAATTCATAGATTACCAAAATGATATTATTGCTCATTCTATTGAATATTTGGGGATTAATGAGGAGCAAATAGTTCGTTGTGAAATTGAACCAATGTTACGAAATTTTGGATCGGAAAACCTGATTCCAGGATCTACTCGTGAAATTCCCACATTGTATCATCCATTGAGTCATTCTATTCTAAAAAGTACATTAAATACTGAATTAGAAGGAACTTTTGGGATGGTGGGTGAAGCAAGTACTGGACGAGAGAAAATGCTGCATAAAATAATTGCTTACAATAAATTACGCTCCCGGTTACAGATGACAGTTGCATATTTCACGGCAGAAACTGAAAATCGTATTTTAATAGGCACAATTAATAAAACAGAGTTATTAACAGGACTCTTTACAATATGGGGCCATAGTCACTGCTCTGATTTAATGCCACTTGGGAATTTGTATCGAAGCCAGATTTTACAGATAGCAGAGGCATTATCTGTTCCGATGGATATTAGAAGTGCAGCTAAAGCAGATTTGTTGCCAGGTATTGAGAATAAATATATACAATTCTTCAATCTTTCTGCTAATGAGGTCGATCGTGTATTGATCAGATTAGAACAAGGATTATCTCTAGAAGAAATAATTAAAGAAACTTCTTACTCTAGTGAATCTATTGAAAAAATTAATTTATATTTTAATTCTTCTGCATATTCAAGAGCTGCACCATTAATTCCCAAAATCTAATATTCATATTACGACTTTTTTAAATTTTTCTCCATATTATATTAGATTGAAAATGAAAGCAAGGGCAGATAAATAAATCCCACTGAACAAGAGAAGTAATAGTGAGATAGGAACAAGTCTTTTCATAAAATACTTAAAATTTAATGGTCGGCCTTCTTTTGTCAGAATTGAGAGTGCTAAAATTGATGCTGCAGAGCCAAAAGGGGTAAGACCGCCTCCAAATGCACCAGCGAACACTAGCATGAACCAAAGATATAATGGATGACCTGCTGTAGAGGGGAGCGTACTTATCTCTTTGACAATTGGAATTAATGCAGCTGTTACAGGTATATTATCAAGTATTCCACTCACCAATGAGGAAATGACTAATATAAGCATTCCCGATGAAAAAAGATCTCCACCACTTATTTCTGATATTATGAGGGCAAGATCTTCCAAAATATGTGTCGATTCTAGTGTTCCTACGAGGATGAATAGACCAGCAAAGAAAAGGAGAGTATCCCAAGATAGTTCGCGGAGAAGTTTCTTTTCATCAGTCCTTGTTAAAACAACTGCAAGGACTCCTCCTAGGATTGCTATAACACCAATAGGAATACCGATACTATCAGCTAAAATGAATCCCAGAATCGTAACACATAATGAAAGAGCAGCCAAATAAAATTTTCCTTTATCTTCGACAACTCCCCATTCATCTAACGATAAAATCATCTCAATGTCAATATTTGAGCTGTTATTGCTATTGAAAGGTATTTTTTCAGGAGGAAAAACTCTTTTGAGATAATAGATAGTAAATGGGATAGTAATTAGTAGAAAAGGGATTGAAACAAGTAAAAAGTCTATAAAACTCATTCCTGCCGCAGCTCCTACCATTATTGCAGGAAGAGAACTAACAAGAGTAGCCATTCCTGCCAAGCTAGTAGCTAAAACACTTGCTAATAGAAATGGGGTTGGATCATAATCAAGGCCATTACATACTGTTAAAATCATAGAACTGACTAATATCATTGCAGTAACATTAGCCAAAACTGTACTGAGAGCAAAAGTTAGAATAAAGGTTAACACGAATAGAGGAAATACATTTCCTTTGCTAATTTTTAACATTCGTATTATAATCCAGTCAAAAAGGCCGGTATGCGATGTAGCAGCTATTAATATCGACATCCCAAAAACAACTGCTAAGACTCCCCATTCCATAAACCCTTGCTCCTCTGTAGTGAGAATAATTTTAGACCAGTTGAAATTCTCGATAAGTAATTGTGAAAGAAGTAGAGAGATCGAACTCGCTACAAAGATTATAGTAATTTGAAGATGATGAAATTTAGCAACTAAAATAAAAGTACCTACAAAAATTAATCCAAAAAGAAACATAATACCTAATTTACTATCTACAGAAAAGACTAAAATAAGAAATACTAAAGCAATAAATATGAATATAATAATTAGGGAATTCTTCAAAAAATCATCTTTCTTTTGTAAGTAAATCTCTTTGAATTTCTGTTTATATTCTTTGAACACTCTTTTACCCTGCTATTTATTACAAATGCATTTTTAGTCACTAGATATTTAGTAGGAGGTTTTGTGACATGATTCTGAAGAATTTGCTTTTAATTAAGTTTAATTAAATCCTTAAAGTATAAATTAGAATTGAGTAGATAATAATTCTGATGAGTCTTTTGAACTTAATTCAATTTTTGTTGATTTTTATAAAAAGCTAAAAAATATTTAACTCACATCTATTCTAATTATAAACAATAAATATATCCAATAAATAGAATATTACAATTAAAATTCGTTATAGATTTAATTAATTAGGAGTTTATTTGATGGAAATCGATGAGAAGTTAAAAATTAATCCTAGTAAAGTAGAGAAGGAAATTCTTGATTTTATTCAAAAAATAATCACACCTCGTGAAATTGAGGGATTTGTGATTTCATATAAATATTGTTTGGAAACTCTCCTTAGCGTAAATATTGCTAGTAAAGTTGTGGGAAAAGAAAATGTAAAATTACTTGTAACCAAAGGACGCTTTATTAATAAACAACCACGTGAAACAATGACTATTGAAGCGATAAATACTTTAATTGATCTCCCGGTTGAAAATGTTATAATTGTGAATAAGGAACAAATTTTACGTGAAATAAATCAAGCTATCTCTGGCTTTCAAGAATTAAAGCCTGGATTTTATTTTTCTGATTCATTGCCTGGATTGAATTATAACCTTGGATATTTTCTATTAAGAAGTATGGCCCAAGGAAATATGGAAGAAAAAACTTTTGCGTCACCTGAAAAAAGACCTAAAACTGGACGAGAAAAGTTTATTCAAAAAACTATTGCTGCTTATAAAAGTCAGATCAGATTAGGTGCATTATTAGCTTTTAATTTAGCAGAATCAGAGAATTATTCCGTGATAGGAATAGTAAATAAATCTGAATGGCTATTAGGATTATTTACAAAGTTTGGGACGTTTCAAGCAGCTGATATTCTCCCTTTGGCTGATCTATATCGTACTCAAGTTGTTCAACTTGCTGAGTATCTTGGTTTCCTTAAACACATAAATTCTACTCTAACTCCAGGATCTTCTGATTTTCATGGGATATTCAATGTTTCAATCGAAGAAATTGATCGAATTTTAATCAGATTGGAGGAAGGTTACGAGTTTTCAAGAATTATTGAGGAAGTTGTGGTTTCAGAGCAGATAGTTAAAAAAATAGCCCATTTTTATAATGTTTCTCAGTATGCACGAAAAGTTCCATTGATCCCTAAATTCTAATAATTGGGTTTTAAATAATGAAAAATCACTCAAGAGAAATAGATTTTATTGAAGACATCTACATAAAACCTTGAGTGATATTGATATTTTTTACAGGGTTATTTGGCAATTTAGGAGTAAGAGGTGTTGATGATAGAACAAATATATTATATTTTTATGTTTAAG
The DNA here is from genome assembly GCF_975850365.1 of Candidatus Hodarchaeum mangrovi. Taxonomy (NCBI): domain Archaea; kingdom Promethearchaeati; phylum Candidatus Hodarchaeota; class Candidatus Hodarchaeia; order Candidatus Hodarchaeales; family Candidatus Hodarchaeaceae; genus Candidatus Hodarchaeum; species Candidatus Hodarchaeum mangrovi. The sequence continues at coordinate 26,379 of NZ_CDLCQJ010000026.1, forward strand.
TTTTTATGAAACTCCTTAAAAACTTAAAATTAATAAGGAAGGCTATCATTAATACTATACTCATTATTTACGGAAAATTTTTCTATAGATAACGAATATGATTCCAGCTGCAATTCCTGTGAGATCTAGAATTATTAATTGAGGATGTCCCGGATAATTAGTAAGCGAGGTGGTTCCATTATCTAATGGGTAGTATATTTGTATTGAAATATCAATATAAGGTGAATCATCATATCCCAACCTTTCCCAAAATCCTTTATAATCAGTTGTGGTCAAATTAATTAGTGCAACCCATTTAATCCATTTAAATCCGTAAAATCGTGGACAGACTAATCTTAGAGGAAAACCATGTTCTTTGGGAAGAGGTTCACCATTCATTTCATAAGCTAGAATCACATCGTCCCAATATGCTTCATCAAGATTCAAAGAAGTAGAATAACCTTTAGTTGAAAGATCAGGTGTATGAAATGAGACATCTTGCACTTTATTCTTATCAATTTCAGCTAAATCAAGGATATAACTTAATTTTACACCTGTCCAATTTGCTACCCCAGTGTAATCACTTGCTCCATATTTAAATGAAATACATGATAATCTTACAATTTCCGAAGTGACTGGCATATTTCTAATTTCATTCAAAGTTAAGTTGAGGTTGTTCTTTACTGCTCCCTTTACCTGCAAAGTATAGGTTTCTGGATCAATATCGAAATAATCGACCGAAATAACAAAAAATTCATCATTAGGAGTAATTGGAATTTCATCTGCACGGGATGATGTTGTAAAAACCATTAAAGAAAGACATAGAAAAGCACTTAATAGAAGTGAAAGTGTTGTTGATGATCTATTTCTAAGGTTCATCATGTAATCTCGGTAAGGATATTTATCCTTAAAAAAGACTTCTATGACTTTTTTCGTAATATAACTATAGTTAATTTTCTTTTTTAAAGAACCGAGACTTTTAAACTATTTTAGATGAAAAAACCATAAGAAAAGTATGTTAAATTCCTTTTGATGAGTTATTCTTGAATAAGATGCGTTAAAATATAATCTACTAACGGACTTTTCCGATTAATTGAAGAAATATTATCCTGTACAATGAATGATATTGCACGTCTATGATTTATCCTTCCACGAGGAGGTCGTGGGATTTTATTGACTACCATTATTATTTTTACGTTTGGGTCCATGTTTAGGTTATGGAGTGTTTTTATCATACGAGGTGTAACAGAATTTTCAATAACTAAGATGTCAAATGGTGTAGAGTTATTCCACTTGGCAATTTTTTCAATTAAATAGTCTAATCTAGTGCTATGTAAAGCTTTTATCCCTTTAACTAAGAAAATATTCGATAAAATATTAAACAGCTCTGTTTTCTCACAAACTATAAAAAGAACTTTCGGATCATGTTTTAAAATAGATTCTCCTAGATCATGCATTAAGCGATAAAGGATTTCAGAAATTTTAGCTTGGAGAATCTTATCAGTAATTAAATTCGATGCAACTTCTAGTAAATTTTCTAGAAGATCAATAGCATTCTTAAGAGCTAATGGATCAGAATCAGCAAAAAGCTGAACGGAACGCCAATGGAATATATCTAGAGGGATTTTGCTATTGATTACATCATTGAAAAGATTCTGCAATTGCTCTCGTTTAATTTCTTCTAAAAGTTCCTTATCTTGGAGAAAGGCATTGATTTCATTGGTAAATAATTCATTAATCTCAATCCAATCGAATGATAAATCTTCCATTTCACTCATAAATAGCTCAAGAAATTTTGTACCTACAAATTGTAACATTACTTTAATTGAGAATGGTTGAAGTTTTTCTTCTCTTGGCATTACTATTGTAGCAACAATAATTTCACCTATAGTTTCAAAGTATAATTCGTCTTCTCCCATTTTTAAATACTCAAGAGATTTATGTTCTGCACTTAAAGAATCCGCAAAGTGTGATAATCCCGCTACGAATCCTGAAAAAAGGTTTTCATCAATTTGATAATCAGAATACGGTGCAGTATAATGGTAATAGCAGAGTCCAACCTTTGCAATTACCCAGAGATTTTTAATTATCATGGTAGGTTCCAAATAAATATTTGGGTTAAAATCTTGAAATTTTTCCCCAAGCTAAAATAAATAAAAGTAATTGAATTGGAAATATACTGCTATATTATTAACCTTAGTATTTGCTAGCTGAGATTTAATTTCCTTTATTGCAGTATTTTTTTTAGAATCCAACGATTATCATATGAAAATATCTTTGAGAATGACTCAATTATTTTCTTTGAGTATATAATAATGTTGATTCATGATGTTAAGGTCAAAAAGCAGACTTATTAGTGGATTGTCAACTCTAACTGATGACGGGAGAACCCACCAGGTAAGAACTGATCTACCTCCTGAACAAGGTGGAGAAAATCAAGGAACTTCTCCTCTAGAACTTGTTGTCATGGCTTACTCTAGCTGTACGGTTACTTTATTCAAATTGATTGCTGAAAGAAAACGAATATCTATCGATGATCTTGAAGTAATCGTAGAAGCAGAGAAACCAGACCCAATGGGGACAATTTTAAGCTTAAAGTCAATAATACGCGTAAAATCCATCGAAACCCAAGAAAAATTAGAAAAAATAATGGATATGGTCATTAAATCATGTCCTGTAGGAGCTATTATTGAAAAGGCTAATATTCCAAGTTTAATGACCTTAGAAAAGGTTTAATCCTGCAATGAGGGAAAAATTAGATAGTTCTAGTTATTTAGCCAATTCATCTAAATCATAAATTACTTGGAGTACCAATTCTGCAGCACAAGCAATACTAGCTCCATTTAACCTTTCTGGGGTATCTTGGAGGGTATGCCAATCCACAGGAACCCCATTGGTTGAAAGACCAAATAGAGTTGTTGCGTGTATTCCTTTTCTTGAAAAGTTGGCAGCATCTGAACCTGCGAACGTTAATGGTTTTACCGTTACAGATAGTTCCAATTTTATAGCAGCTTTTTCAATTATCTGGATTAAGGGTAATGAGTGTTTTGCTAGGAACATCGTTTCTCTAGTTGCAAGTAGAAAGGTTTCTGCACTTAAACATTCAAGATTAAAAAGAAATGCATTACGTTCTATTAATTCTTCTTTGTGAAGAGAAACAAATCTTTTAGATCCGCGCATATGTTCCTCACCTGCAAAACTAATTAGCCAAACTTCAACATTTTCAGGTAAATTATTAACAAGATATTTTCCAACTTCTAAAACCGCAGAAACAGCACTAAGATTGTCATTTGCACCAAGAACTCCACGATTTGATCGTAAAAACATCCCAAGAATAAGAATTAGTATGATTCCAGGGACAAATGAAAAATATTGTATTAAATCGATTAAAAACAAATTAATCAACTTATTAAACAGTAAAATTGTTTTGAGAACTCCAAGTAGAATATTAAGGACGGTTATGAATACTAATCCAAAAATAAGAAATTTAGACTTTTCTCCTAATTTACTCAGGAGAGGAAATTCATATGCTGAATCATGATGCCCTGATATTAAAATAAGTTTCTTTACTTCCATACTAGGCTTAATCTTTCCTATTATATGATAAGAGGTTTTTTTAGGGTAGAGGAAATCTACAACCTCCCAGAGTAACAATTGTTGGACAAAGTAGATACCTAATCCTAAAATAAATAAAAAACTAGAAATTAAAGGGTGAAGGAAGATATAAGTAATTATCCCTCCAAAATATAATGCTACAATTATCCAAATAAAGTCTAAGAATCCTTGGGGATGACAAGTAAATTCTTCTTGCTCAACAGAATCACAAATCAGACTCATTTCCTTATATATTAAATCTCCAGCATCTTTTTCTTCTTTTGTTCCACCAATGCGAGGACCAATGTTTTCACAAATATTATTGATGAATTTTATCATTCTTTTACCAGAGGGGTCTATCCTAGGAATTTTCTTAACATTCAACTCAGTTAACCAACCAACGAAAATTTCCGAACCAATCAAATAAATTCTTAATATAATTTATTGATTTTTACTTGAATTAAGAGGAGTTATTTTTCATAGTGGGAAGAGATGTTACAGAATCATTTTGGTCGAAATAGACTTTATTTTCGTCATGATCCCGTTTTTTCCGTACCTCAGAAGATGATAAAAGGTCTTTAATATTATTTTTACGGATAGAGTCAAAAATTATAGGTACTAGATCAAGTACTCTTGAATTTTCACTGGAAAATATCATTGAAACAAGATTAGATGTTAATGCGAAATCATCTGGACAAACAAAGTTAGTTTCACTAATTTGAAGTTGTATCTCAAACATTTTTTCAAATGAGGTAGTTAATTCAATTAATTTCTTTCTAAATACAGGGATTTCTTTATTTACAATTAATACAGAAAGAAGATTCTCACGATCCTCAATTAAAACCATTTTTTCTTTTAAATCTATAGTATTAATTCGTGCGTTTGAGTCCACAATTTCTCTCATCATTCTTGTTAACGCTGTAAATCCCATTCCGACAAGTTGAGTTTCAATTTGAGAAATCGGCCCAATTTGGAAATGGTGTGAGTATAAACATATTCCATCCATCGTACGAACTAGATATAAGGAAATTAAACCATCATGCCAGTCACTAAGAAATTGTTCCGACTTGAATATATAAAATCGGTTCAAAAAATGATGAAAAGCACGAATTAAGGAGGTCATTTTCTTCATATTTGTTATCGTAATAACTATATAATCTCAGAGGTTTTAAACGAAAAATTGATTACTTAAAAATGACAGAGAAAATGTAGAAATTATTGGGATATTATATAGTTTAATCACCATAATTCTATGTGAGTGCTAAACTGAAAGCGAAATGCCCGCTTACAAATAAGCAGTGTAGTTTATTCGTTCTTAATTGTAAGGGACGTTATGAATGTCAAGGAATAGGCGTACTTACGAATTATGATAGTATAACAAAATGTCCGATAGCTGCTGAACGAGGAATTTTTTTCTCACGATATAAGAATTATCCAATATGCTTTTTCTGTAATAAAAACAATGGAGTTCGAAAAGGCTTTATTTCTAAAAAATATCTAATTTATACTTGCGTTCATTGCTTTGTTAAATTAAAGAATTTCGAAAAAAATATCTAGAAATTAGATAACAGACTTAAATTTTTGTTTTGAATACCATGGATTGTTTTCTAAAAATTCGTTTAATTGTTGCATTGATTCTTCTAAATTAATTTTTGACTCAAATCCTATCATTTTCAGCTTGTGATCATCTATCCAAATATCCTGACCGAGCTTATCAAAAAGTACTGGAAGAAGAAGTGATTGTTCTTTTGCATGCTTAACTCTTCTAATAATACGAGTAAGATAAAACATGGGCTTAAAGAAAAATAATGGTACCGTTACAATATATATTTTCCTATTTAATGTTTTAGATAATTCAATTACAAAATCACGAACAGTTGGGGTGAAACTAACTAAATTAAAAACTTCTCCATTCGATTTCTCATTCAATATACAGAGATAAATTGCGTGAGCAACATCTTTCACATCTACTAGACTTAACTTGTCTTTACCCCCTCGAGGAAGAGGTATATAAGATTTAAATATCATTCGGGCAAATAAATCTATAGTAGTTCCTGAACCTCCAATAATGCCTGAAGGACGAAGTACCGTGATGTTTCGATTGGGATTTGCGTGAAAATATTGCCAAATACGGTCTTCAGCAAGAGCTTTTGTAAGTTCATAGGTAGGTTTCATAGTTAAATCTAAGGGCTGATTTTCCGTAATCCCTTGGCTACTTGAACCAGATAAATTACCATAGACTGCTGCAGAGGAAATAAATATTAGCTTGTGAAGATTATTCTGGTGAAATCCATTTAATATCCGTTCAGTTCCAAGTACATTGACATCATAAAGCAGTTTATATGGTTGCCAGAAATTAAAAATTGCACCTGAATGGATTAAAGTAGTTTTTTCTGGATCTTTTACACATGTAAAGGCATAAACAGATTCATTGCAATTTAAATCGCCAAAAAACACATCTATTCCAATATTAATGCACCATTCAATAAAAACTTGGCGATCAGGAGAATAATTTTTCTTTCGGACTAAAATCCGAATAGCTTTTGGGCTATTTTTATATTCCGTTTCTTTTAATAAGTAATAAATCAAAGTTTTACCGACAAGACCTGTCGCACCCGTAATTAAGAGTGTCATCCAGCCTCATTCCAAATGGAAAATCAAAATAGTTAAAGAAAGAAGCCTTAAAAGCTCCCCAAAATTATTATGAAAAGCTAGAAGAAATCATTCAGAGACATTTGTATCTGAAAGGGTTTTGGTTTCAAATATTTTGTACGATCTTGAAATCCTTTCACAGCAAGATTCTCTTTCTTAAACCGATTGTAAAGTATTATCGCATCGTTTATCGCATAACCTGAAAAACGGTTATTAATAACAACAAAAATGGTTTCATAATGTGCATTTAACTCACTAATTTTTTTCGACCATTGTTGTAACTCTATTGATTTATCTAAAAACTTTTTTCCTAGCATTTCATCAGGAATCAGAGATCTATCCCCTAAAAGCCGAATATAATAGAAAGAATCATCAATGAAAGCATCAGATTGAATTTTTAAATGAGGAGTATCAACTAATTGTATTGATTTATTTTGCAAGTATTTTAACACAGTATCTCTTATCCATGATGTATTGCGAAACTCAACAGCTATTTTATTTGTAAACAAAGATCTACACTTACCTAGCACTTGACGAAAAAAGTCAAAATTAGACTCTGAGTAATGGAAAAATTTAGGAAATTGAGCAATTATAATTTGGAGTTTTTCTTCAAGTTGTTCCATATTAAGAAAAAATTTTTCAATTATATTTTCAACTTTTTGAAATCTAGGAGAATAAGGATGTGTAATATCCTTAACCAGTTTTGCAGAGAAGATAAAATCTTTTGGAGTTTGCCAGTACCATAATCGTGATTGAGTATCCTTTGGAATACGGTAATATGAAGTGTTAATTTCATTAAATTGGGAATATTGAGTATAATATTCGAGTTCATTTCTGGTGCCTTTAGGATAGAACGTGCCCCGCCAATGTTGATAACTCCACCCCGCACATCCAAGATATATCATATTTAAGCACAAAAAATATAGTAATGTATGGGATTTAAAAATTTCATTGACTTGTTGTACCTTTAGAAATCAAACTGTCCTACAGATGAAATTTTCAGAAACAGTCTACAAATTAAAATATTACTTCACAAGTTATAAAGATGCAGATTTGTGAACATAGAGAAACTGATCATCAAGATCTCCTAGAAATACATGAGCAAGACTTAAGACATTATTATTTCAATCGAATTGGAAAAAATTTACCCATAAATAGAATTAATTCGATTATATTAATGCAATAGAATTTGTAGCTGTTAGTTATGAGCTATTGATGAGTTATTAGGGAAGAAATTAGATTTCACCTATTAATCAGTTGATGATAGAGACATTCTGGATCTAAATTATAATAACCAAGTCAATCTTTAACAAGAAATCTATCTAACTTATCTTTTGCCTTTTCTCGTTCTTTACGGTGATGTATTAAAAATTCATTGGCCTTTTCTATAAGAATATTCTTTAAATCTCCTGTTAATAAATCTCCTGTTCGATAATCTTCTTCAATTTTCTTTAATTTTTGATCATCAGGTTCAAAAAGTAGTTTTAACCATTGAAAACTGACATCTATGTCAGGATTTCCTCCAAGTTCTCGATGTTCTTTTATAGTTGCTTGGCCACCTGAAAAAGCATATTTTATTATTTTACTCTTAACTGATTTAGGTGTATCGGTAACAAAAATCGTTTCTGTCGGGTCGCTAGCTGACATCTTGCTTTCTGGACCACTTAGACCAGGAATAAATTGACATTGAATATTACCAGGTTTATAAAATCCAAGTTTTGGTAAAACATCTCTAGCAACACGAAAATGAGGATCTTGATCTATGGCATGTGGAATAAGACATGGGATATTTTTACCTTGTTTAACACTTTCTAAAATAGCAGGAACTGCCTGAATGCTTGTATAAAAAATACTACCAATATTCATGGAATTGTCAAAGCCGAAGGAAGCTTTAACAGTTGAAAAAGTTATTTTTTTAGCAATAGGTAAAGCAAGTTTATAGAAAGTTTTTGCGTTATCGGTATCAATATAAATTTCTGTTTTATTAGGATCGAAACCTAGGGCAATAACATCAAGAGCGTTATCAAGTGCATAGGAATAAGTATCAGAAAGTTCTAATTCCTCTTTAAACAAAAACTTCTCATCATCAGTCAATTGGAATATTAATTTGGCATCGAATTTATCTTGAAGCCATTTTGTAAAAACCCAAGGAACAAGATGTCCTAAATGAGTATGATCTGAAGGCCCTCGACCTGTATATAAATGGAATTTATTTCCCTTTTCAAATTCATCTAGAATCCAATCCATATCGCGATGTGTAAAGAAAATCCCTCGACGAAGCATAAAGTGTAAATCACCAGCATGTCGACGGATTCGTTCTAGAAGGTCTTCAGTGATAGGACTTGTTCCAAATTTTTCCATAAGACGGTTATAGTCAATTTTTCCATGAACTTCCCAAGGGGTAACCACGAAATCGTTATTTTGTTCATTAACCATATTAAAGGTTCTCCAAATGTCTTAAATGGATTTTTAACTGAATTTGGCTAAATTCAGAACCCTTTAATAAGAATATCCAAAATATATATATTGAATGGAATTAACCCTTTTTTTCTCCTCTTTAGTGGGATGATTCTTGCCTCAAGAGATTACAATAATAGGGGGGAATGTTGCGGGGTTAGCATCTGCATATTATCTGTCAAAAAAGGGGATAAATGTTACAGTTTATGAGTCAAAGATATGGAATAAACCTTGTGGAGGAGCGATAAGCCTTGAGTTTGATTATTATTTACGAAATGTTCTAAGCGTTTTTTTGGAGGGATCAGATCATTATACTGAACGATTTCGGGTTGGTTTGTGGAATGGACGATGTATGGAAGATGAAGGAATATTTAGAATAATTTCGCGTCATGATCTCCAAGAAAAATTAATCAATCGGATAGAGAAAGAAGAAGGTGTTACTATTAATTTTAAACAGGTATCTATTAGAGATAATCATCTATTTACGCCACAAACAATTGTAGCAACAGGATATAGTGGATTTTCGCAGAAAATTTTCCGACGAAAATGGCATCCTTCCGAGTTTGCATTTACGATTCGATATGATGGAATAATTGAAGAAGGAAAATTCCCAAACACAAACCTGATTATTCTTGATTCCAAAAAAATGGGTTATGGATGGATTTTTATTGGTAAAGGCAATCATGTGAACATTGGTGTAGGTGCTTTAGCTCCTCGTGAGTATGTTTGGAAAAAATATTATGAGCTCTTTAATATTATAAAAGAAAAATATGGTTATTATATCGATACACCTCAAGCTAAGCCAAAATGCTGGATATTGCCAATGTTGGTTAACAAGCTCAAATATCCAGTAAATCAAAAACAAAATGGGATTGAATTTATTGGAGTTGGTGATACCTTAGGACTGGCTCATGCGATTTCAGGAGCTGGGATAGAGCCAGCTTGGATGTCAGGATGGGTATTAGCTGAAAGTTTAAATGATAAAAGGCAGATTAATGTAAAAAAATATACTCAATTATTAAAAGTCAATCTTAGAAAAACTGTATGGCGTAGAACTGATCATTTATTATCTTTCCTTAGTCGAAAACCAATTCCTTTCAAAAGTTCACTTGGATATTATAGCCTTCATATTGTACGCCATAGAATGATAAAAATGATGAGGAAGTATCCTTGGTTCGCTTTTGTTCATAATGGAATCAGAGAAACAGGCTTTTCCTTAGAGAAAATGAGTGATTAAAAGCAAAAATTACAGAATTTTCTTTTCTTTTAGAAGATCAACAGATTCAATGGCACATTTAATCGCAGAATTGAGCCCCTCATTAAATTTTTTTATATTAGTATTTTTATCCCCAGCATAAATATTTGTATTGTCAGGGAGATTTCCGTCAGAAGTTAAGATAGATCCAGTAAGAATATCAATTGATTTTGTGGCAGGAAAAGTGAAGAGAATGGAAGACTCCATTTCTACACAGATAGCACCGAAATTAGCCCACTTTTTATAATCAAGTGGATCATTAGAGTAATAAATATCTGTTGACAAAACAATTCCCTTCTTGGGAGAGAGTTGGAGAACTTTAGCAGCTTCAAGAAGACTCTGATACAATAAAGGATTAGCTGTAGCAGGGTATGAAAGGGGTATAAATCGTATTGAAGTTCCTTCATCACGGATCGCAGCATGTGGAATGAAGATAGTTCCAATACCCATATCCTTACCACTCTTTAAAGATCCAGTAGAACCAATTCGAATGAAGATTTTAGCTCCTGCGCGATAAGCTTCTTCTAATACTATTGCAGTACTTGGACACCCCATACCTGTCGTTAAAATTGTAATAGGAGTTTTAGTTCTTGGAGAGACTCCCCTATAACTTATTAATCCCCTATGTTCTATAAGTTTCTGAGATTTTTCTAAGAAACTAGCTATAAGGGGAACACGATCAGGATTTCCACTTAAAAAACAGATTTCATCCACAGTTTCAAGTTTAATGTGAGGCTGAGGCATGGTCATCATTTTCATATCCGATATTTTATGGAAAATCAATCGTATCCAATATTTTTAAAAATTCTCAATCAATTCCTAGATTGTTATGAATTATTCTTTAAAAAGAGCATCAAAAAGTATTATATTTATTTAATCAACATTTGAAAGGTTTTCCTAAATGAGTTTAAAATCGTGTATTTTATTAATTTCTTGTTTGAATGAATCATTTTGTCTTAAATATAAGATCTGGTTAAATGAGTGTCCCTCTGCCTGCCCTTATTTTCAGTTTGGTGAAAGTGGATTATGTAATGATTTTAAAGAAGAAAACTTCAACATTAAATGCAAATATTTAACACGCTTTGGACAAGGAAACGATTATCCAAAATTTTATTGTAATTTATTGCAAATAGAGTCCCCTATCTGTAAAAAGTGTGTGTTAAGAGAGTACATAGAAAGTGATGAACTAAATACATAAAATGTTTCATGAAACATTCAATGTAATAAGAGGGGGATTTGAGGAGAAAGAATGCCCAATTTTATCCTGAAAGGATTCCAAGGTATAGTTATTTCCAGAGGAATCATGAATTTGAAACATAACTTCTTCGATTAATATCTTAAAGACATCAATACTCATTGTAGGATAAAATGTATTACCTGTATAGGTACCTAGAGGAAGAATTTGGAGTTTATTCTTCCCATTCTTTCTCTCAAGGTAATAATAAGTATTCATATTTCTATCACCACAGCATGAAAACCTAGATTAAAAATAGAGAAGTAAACTATTTAGAAAATATCATGTAATATCTCAATAATATCTGAGGATATAGATTAAGAACTTCTTTTAGAGGAATAATAAGAAAATTCCTATCAAAATAAATAAAAATCCGCTAAGAATGGTAAGACCTTTCCGTGGTATAATTTTAGCAATGGAATCACCAGCAAAAACCCCAATTCCATTTACTATGATTAAAGCAGACAATGCTCCAAAAAATACACCAATTGGATTAAGCTGAGTGGAGAGGCCCATCCCCATGAGCATAGTTTTATCGCCTAATTCAGCAAGGAAAATTAACATACTTGATTTTAAGAAAGCTCCTTTTCTAACAGTCATATCAAGGAAGTGATCACATCTATCCATTTCAGGACAATTCTCTCTTGGTTCTGTACATTTATCTAGAGAAACTGGGCAAATCTGTAATTGAGATTCATTTGTTCTTCGAATCTCCATAAAAAGAAACACAAATCCTCCCGATATGAATAAAAATCCAATTATAGGTTTTAAGAGAGTTAAATCTATTGTATTCTTAATTATCAATCCGAGAATAATCGCAAGGAGTGTAACACCAGTTAAACCTATGATAATTCCAAGAAAAACTCTTATCGGGCTTCTAAATCTTAAACTTAACGCAAAAGCTGTTAATTGTGTTTTATCTCCTAGTTCCATAAGAATAACTGGTACAAGGGATAGAAAAAAAGCCTGTACCACTTCAGAAATAAACATGGTCAATGTTTGTTCATATAAGGGATTTTTCAATATACTTCAAAAGGAATTGGATTCATGCCTAAATCCTAATCAAGTATACTTTTTAAGGAGTCCCCCCCAAAAAAAATGGTGTTTTAGTTGAAAAAATTAACAACAGATCGATTTCTAAAAATCTCATTTCTCATTGGAGGAATTTATGACCTAATTTTAGGCATCAGTCTCTTATTTATTCCTGATATAATGATAAATATTCTTGATTCAATAAATTTCTCAGTATCTAAACCTGAAAATATGCTTTTTGCTCAAACGAGTGCATTGTTTCTAATTGCAGTTGGATATATGTTATTATATGCTGCATATTATACACCAGTTAAATTCGCATTTATTGGAATGAGTTCTGCAATAATTCGCTTTGGATATACGCTTGTAGTTCTATTTACAGCATTTACTAAAGGAGTTGAATCAGGGTTTCTTTTAACTGCAATGGCTGATTTGTTAACAAGTTTATTGTTGATTTTTGCGTTAGTTATGACCGAGGGGGTTTCATGGAAACAACTTTGGAGGTATAGTCCTTCTAATAGAACCTAGGTGTTAACTTAACATGGTTTACCAAGAAATTCAACCACGAAAAAAGATATTTAAGGTTTTAATACTAAAAATTGTCTTTTGGGTGCTTGAAAGAGCGATTTCCT
>NZ_CDLCQJ010000027.1:0-25633 GCF_975850365.1 Candidatus Hodarchaeum mangrovi
GCCAGAGATTCCCTGATCCTATTTGTCGGGCTTCGAGATAGATTAATGCAACTTCGTCACTCGGATTTGAGAGGGTAAAAGTAACAGTCGCAGGTGAAGAAACAGGATGAACATCAGTATTTTCCTGTCCATTATTATTATCTAAATTCAGATCCCATGGATGATAGACGGAAACCATTAAGCAAATATGACCTGTAATCGCAGGAGTCCACAATGCTTCAGCTGTTACCTCACCATTAGTTGATCCGACTCGTGCAGGTATAGTTACTATTTTCTCACCGAATTTATACCAAGTTTTTTGGCCTGCACCCCAAAACGCCCATTCAAAGGTCACCTCTGTGTCTGTTGCTACAGCAGGTTCATCGTTGTAAATAGTTACTTTGACATTATAGGTATGTCCAACAGTTAAATCGCTAGAGGCAATAGGATCACCTGTGCCTGAATCATATAATTGGATAACAGGATTATTCCAGCGTGGATTTTCTCCACTTGGGTTTAAGTACCATGTATCGTCTGCCCATTGGCAATAGAGATGGGGATCTGGCAAAGGTTGATTAGGAAGTCTTCTAAATAGCGTTACTGCGGTTCTACCAGAGGCACTACCTTTGGCTACTACATTGAGAAAACCAATAGTCCCACTAGGAATAGTATAAGGAGAAATAGTGAATTTTCCTGTTGCATCAGTTGTTGTTGTAGTCGAAACAATACTATCTCCAAAATAAATACTAATAGTTTCCGAACTCCCAAAATTAGTTCCAGATAAAGAGGCAGTAATACCTGCTGGTCCATCAATAGGAGTAATTTCAAGAGAACCACCAAGACTAGTGACAGTAATATCATCTTGGAAGGGAATAAAGTTATGTTTTGTTACAGTTAACCTAATAGGAGTGGTTGAAGGCAAAACATTAAATATTACTTCACCAGCTGGATTAGTATATTTAACTTGATGAAGAGATCCACCATCTAAACAAACACGAGCATGGTCAATTGGATTTCCTGAATCCAAATCAGAGACTTTAATAACAAATTCTTGGTAACTTCCAGAACCTATAGCAACAGGGTATTCAACCATTAGTTCTGCTGGAACATCTGTCCACATCTCCATTTCTGGATCCCCAATGAGATGAAACATCTCAAAAGTTTGTTTGGTTTTAGGTTTATCATAGCCATAAACATTAGCCATATAAAATTTACCGTAGTTCAGCATATGACCTAAATGATAAATTTCGCCAACATTAAATGCGGGATCAAAATCAGGCCAGATAGCATCAACCATACCTCGTACTAATTGATCATTATACCCAGAATTAGAGTTTCTTGTTGAACCAATTGCCGCTACTGCACCTCCATTTGGTTGGTTAACGAATAGCTCACAAAAAGATTCAAAATTACGGGTAAGATTTCCATCATAAAATTGATCAATTTCAGCATCAAACCAGCAACTTTGACATTCTATACTCAGAACTACAGGTAATAATTCTCCATTCGTCAATGCTGCAATTTCAGGATTGCCATAGTAAGGATCCCCCCAATGGTCTGTATTACACCACCAAGAGGAGAATTCATGGTTCCAGAAATTCCTACTCCCAGCATGATCACGATGATAGACAAAAAAGCAACCATTTTCAATGATATTGGTAATGTCATTTTCATCACCATCCCATGCAAATCCATTAGCTCTCAATAAATCCACAGGAAGTGGTAAACCAGCATCATAATCAACACTATAGTTTTTCGGATCAGCTGCTCCTGCAGCAACATAAACTCTATTCACTGTATAATCATTTAGTAAATAATCACGGACTTCTTCAGATGTCAAAGTGAATCGGCGATCTTCATAATCATTAAGATCGTCATCCTGAAATTGAGCTGCTGCAAGAATATTTTGATAAAAATTAGGATCAGTAGGAGGGGAGGTTTCATAACGGACAATCTTACTTGCTACTGTCTTTAATTCATCTTCTGAATTTACAGCTAATCGTCCATAATAGATATCAGGAAAATAATCATCGCCATCTACAGTGAAATAATATAAATCGGTCGGAGTTTCAAAACCTCCATGGCCAAGTGATAGATGGGGTGTCTTATAATGAGTAGGAATAAATTCTGAATCACCTACAAGCAGGACAAAAGAAGGAGCTGGAGTCCAAGTCTCATAAGCAGACTTGATATAATTTGCAATGTCTGTAACAGTCGGATTCACAGATGGAGGCTTGATTTCTGAAGTTTTTACGATTCGGGTAATATATCCTTTTTCCTGTTTCCAATCTGCTAGTAACTGTATTTCTTCAGCAAAAATATCATATGCTATTATTAAATAGTCACATCCAGTCCGTTCTTGTCCTGGAAACTCAAAAGGATATTCTAAAGGTAAATCAAACCTATATTGATAATTTGGAACCATCATATCTAACATTTCTTCAAATGCAGGAGATAATAGTCTATCTGGTACTTCTTCAAGTTGGGCTGGATAATTATAATTGACTCTAACCTCAATCTTAGAAAAAACTCTCAAATCTTTGGAAACTGGATTAAATTGGATAGGATAAAATGTTATCGGGAGTAATCGATGCCCTCTAATAATAATTGGTTCAGATTCTAATTTTGCACATTCAGATGGAAAAAGAGTATTTGTAGTATATAACGCTGTATCCTTTGTAAATTTATATATATGAGTGTCATTTACCAGATCTTCGTGTAATTCCTGCGAAGGAATGACATTATACCCACCTAAAGTCTTTGATTGTTCATGAATGACTCTCAGCGTAAATTTAACACCCATGGGTACCTCAAAGAATCGAATTAGCTGAGGAACAGCTGGTTTGCCTTCAGACTCAAAATTACCACAATTTGGTATGGTAAGCTGATGGTAAGAGTCACCATCATCCATTTCTCGCTTCATTACATACATTCCAAAAAAGTCAGTATCGACGCAGAATCCTGTTGAATCACGTGATTTGGGCAGAATTACACTATCTTTGGGATCTCCACTAATAAAAGGAACCCAATTACTCTCTGAAAACGATTGAGAAACATTATTGAGTGGTAAGATAGCTTTATCCAATTTCTCTAATGGATCTACTTCGATGGGAATGTCAGAGATATTTAAGACGAAAATCCCTATAATTATTATCCCCACAAGAATTGTTTTTTTCATTATTTTGACCTTCGATTTCAGGTTGTCATTTATCCACAGACTAGTAAATTCCTAAATTAAAAAGCTATCCGAATAGATGAGTAAGTAGCGATTCATTCTTAACCATTCATATAATGGATAATTAAAATTAATCCAAGTTTGATGTTTTCAAATCTTGACTATGGGTATTAATCAACAGAAACAACATTGGAACTACTGAAGAATGAGGTAATATTGATTAAACTCGTATCAGAGGTCCAAATAGCATACACATTTGGTGAAGTCCAATTAGAGACAGAAAGTAGATAGTTTTGATCGATCATTAAATAGAAACAATCACAACATTTTTTACATATAGTCAGTGGTAATTCAGGAATACGTTCTGATTCTCTTAGTTTATTCATAGAAAATTGACATAAACCAGCATCAATCTTAATCCCAGACCTCTTTAACTCGAGTAAAACTGGTTCAAAGTCAAAATATAGCTGGGGACTAGGAAAACGAATAAGTACCTCTTTTTCAGCATTTGGTAACTCATGATAAATTTTTCGAATGATATATTTTCTTCCCTTAATGATAAATGCCATAGCAATAGGTATTGACGATGTTGACTCAAATAAAGGAGTCAACCGAATATTAAGCTCTGAAATAGCAACCTTTTTTTTCTTGAAATCATTTTCCACTTGCTCTAGAAGATTATGAAGACCTTCTACTAATGGTACAACAATATAATGCTTAGGTGAAGTGTTTAAAACCATTATTAAACCCATTTGTTCAAGTTCGTTTAATATAAAATAGATTCTTGAACTTTTCACTCCTGTTGCCTTACAAAGATCACTAGCAGTAGCTTCTTTCTTTTTCACTAGTTCAAGATAGACTTGTGCTAGTGATTGTGAAAGACCTGCAGTTATTAATAAGTTTACAACCTCCTCTGAGTTAAAATCTTCGTTTGAGAGTGAAATTTTAGATTTAAGACCTGCGATGGTTCTATCCTCCTTTTTTTAAATTTACTACTAACTACTATTAGTAATTAGTAGCTAATCTTTATAAGTATTTTCATCTAATTGTTTTACTGTTTGACTTATGGCGGATATGATTCATATGAATAAACAAGATTATTTTAACAAATTGTTTACAATTGGTATTTCTTATGAAAATTATTTTAATAAAATTGATAAATATAAAGATAGGATGAATTCTAGTTTTTCAGCTGGTAAAAAAGCAGTAGAAAAGCTAACTCAAGAACAAATCGCACGATTGAATGAAAAAATTCATGTACTTTGTATTGCAGAGAGTTGGTGCATTGATTGCGCAAATGGAGTACCACTAATTGCTTTACTAGCTGAGACAGTTACTAAGTGGGATTTTCGAATTGCTTCTCGTGATCAATTCAAAGAAGAATTTAGCATTTATTATTCAACTGCTGGAAGAATGAAAATCCCAGTAGTTATTTTTGCGGATGAAGACGGAGATGAAATTATACGTTGGGTTGAAAGGCCTATTCGCAGTTACCAACTATTGGGTCAATTACGTGATCAAAACCTATCAAAAGAGGAATTTATCCAAAAATATCATGATACACGAGAATTTGAACCCCCAATTGTCTCACAAGCTATTCTAAACGAATTAATTTTTATAGCAGAAAAAGCTACTTCAATAGTTCATGTTAACCCTCCTTCAAGAAAAAATTCTAGGTGAATCTAACAAAAATACAGATGAAACTAGAAGTACTTTATTACTCCTTTTATTCTAAATTAAGTTCTATTGCATCCGTTGGACATACTTCTAAGCAACGATTACAAAAATAACACTCCTGTTTCTTGCTAGTAACAGCTGCTTCTTGTGTAGGACAAATCCGCTCACAATCGCCACATTCTATACAGTTCTCAGTTCGTATATATTTTGTCCCAGTAAAACGACTGCAAAACGCTGAACCCGCCCCAAAAGGGCAAAACAACCGACACCAAGGTCGATAAACAAAAATACTACTGATAACAACTCCTATCATTGCTATAAAGGGCACACTAAAGAATAATTTAAAGATTTTAGGAATATCCACAAACCCCATCAGTGGATTGATCAATGACAACAAAGAAATTCCTCCAATCCAAGCGAAAAGGATTAGAATTGCTAAAAAGAGCCAACGAATTTTTCCAGCTGGAGAAGTTTGAATGGTTAAAAAATGACTAACTTTTTCTTGATCCTTGACAGATCGCTTAAATTTAAAGGTAGAAAATAATTCCTGAAGTGCACCTAAAGGACAGAGATAACCGCAAAAAATCCTGCCGATTAATAATGAAGAACCAAGTAAAAGTGAAAGAACTACCACGGCGGGTAAAAGATAACTTAAATCACTTTTTTGACTTATAGTAATAAGAACCTGTTGAATTGGCATCACACTATTGGGAATTCCTCCAAGTAAAAACCCACAAATTAATATGGTAATAAAACAAAAGATGGTGCTTACTCGGCGGGTCATCAATTTGGCTTCTATTAGAATGATACAAAAAAGGAATGCAACAATCCAGTAAAACAGCATTGGTACACTAAATATAACTCTAGAATCGAACGGAAGCGCTTGGTCTTGAATTAACATAGTTTTTCACTTATGAATAAAAAAAATATTCTAAAAAAGAAGGAGAAAGGACTCCCTGTATCATTATAATCAGGGAATCGTTTCAGCTTTTTTAACTGCTTGAGAAACCAGACGATCCCATAATCGAGGCCAAAGGGGAATTATTAGTAAAACAGTAGATAACACGGGAGCCATAAAGAACATAGAGAATTTTTCAAAACTCAACGAGGAAGCGGTTGCAAGAGGGTAACCTGCAGCTACTTCAAGGATAGCAGAGCCAAGAGCTAAGATACGAACCCATTCTTTATCGGATCTCCTTAAAATACCGATTGTAACAATGCCAAAACCTATAGCAGCAATCCAATTGACCCGTTGTAATTCTTTAAAGATCGGCCAACCAACAGTTTCCATACGATTTGTACTAGCAATTCCATTCAAGAAACACATGACATAAGCGATCCCTGTAATGAGAGCAAAGATCACGGTAACCCATGGAAGACTCGCAACATATCGAGTAAGAAGAAGAAATATAATCAGATTAGGAAGAAAAATAATACCCCAAACAGGAACCAATCCCATTTGCATAGCAGGAATGGTAGGCCAAAATCCTGCTAATAGACAGAGTGTGTTACCAACTACCGCTAAAGAGATTGACCAGTCTTCATTAGTGAAAAAACCATAGGCAGCTAAAGTAAAACACACCCCACCAAGAATAGAGAGGTCAGAAATGATAGGAAGGAAGTCCCTGATGATTATTTCACATCCTTCTTCTCCAAGATTATTTAATTCTGCTAGAATATATTCCTCATATGTCAGATTAAATAACAGCATTGCGCCAAAAATTCCAAGTAAAGCTCCAATAACTGAAAGAGTAATACCTAATATTCGTTTTTGATCCATTTCAAAACAACTTCTAAATTCGAATTTCGTAGAGATTGGTTTGAATGAATATTTGGCTTGGGTTAAAAAATTTTTCATGGCAAATTTTTTTAACTAGAAGATAAAGCTACTAGTGATTCTTTATGGAAGTTAATTATCGGGAATTTCTGGATTTAAAAGCGAGTCAACTGATTCTTCTTCATGCTATTATTGAGGAAGCCGCCTCCCCTCAAGAGATTGCTGACTATTTTGCCATAAATTTCCCTGAATTCTATTCAAAAGAAGCAGAAGAAGATTCTAAAGGCAAACCTTTAAATAAAAGACAGATTTTTGCTATGCTTCGTTATTTAGGTACTAAAGAATTTATAATGCGTGATCGAAGTCAAAGGTGGATGATTACGCCTAAAGGGCGTGGAGCTCTAATCCAGAATGCATTCCTAACCTTCCGAAATGTAATGCAAACGATTACGAATTCTTATTTGACTGGTTTTCTTCCACCTACAACTCAAATTGGAGGAGATCTCCAGACATGTTTATCTATTGAACCTCTAAATTTTCCAGCTTTTCCCTCTCCTGTCACCAAGAGTCGTATTAATCAATTGAAGCGAGGAGAACT
The DNA here is from genome assembly GCF_975850365.1 of Candidatus Hodarchaeum mangrovi. NCBI lineage: Archaea > Promethearchaeati > Candidatus Hodarchaeota > Candidatus Hodarchaeia > Candidatus Hodarchaeales > Candidatus Hodarchaeaceae > Candidatus Hodarchaeum > Candidatus Hodarchaeum mangrovi. Next base: position 7,207 of record NZ_CDLCQJ010000027.1, read on the forward strand.
ATATCTTGTTGATATAGGAAGTAAAGGGTTTAGTGACTCTCAAGAGAAAATCGAGAATCTCATTCATATGCAAAATCATCTTGACAGTTTATCTGCTGAAGTTAAAGTGCGTGTAGGAGATTATCAAGGTAAATTTCGTTTTTTTCAAGAGACTCAGGCATCAACAAATACTCAAGAGTTGACAGCTAACCTAGAATTAATAGAAGAACTTGCTTCCGAAACCATTGATTCGTGTTTGGTACAATTTCTTTTTGCATTAGCTGATAATCCAAAAGGAATTCTGCAGGAAATCTATCGTGTTCTTAAACATGGACAATTTGTGATCTTAGTTGACTACACCACGGATAAATCACTCTTCCAAATTTATCAAAGGACTCTATTCCAAAATCTTGAGGAAGTGGATCTCCCTCCAACCTATCAACAAATCTTAAAACCACAAAAAGAACGAACTAAAGAAATTATTCTCTCAATTATTAAACAAACATCTTTTAAGGTTGTTGAGGTTGTTGATATTCCCAATCTTCCTCGTTTTGTACTTAGAAAGACCCAAAATAATTAAGAATAGAGTTCTTATTGATTAATACCTTCCATTAACATAATCTAAACATCATCTAATTGATGCATTTTAATTATTTTATTGGTCTTGGTCCGAATTCCTGCAGTTATTTCTTCTTGCCAGGTTTTGAGTAATGAAATAATAGCACCTTGAGATTCTATTCGTTTTAAACCTATGTCATGTTCTATTATATTCCGAGAGAAAGTGATATCAGATAATAATACCACATGGTAACCATTTGTTGAAAGATCAACGGCAGTTTGCATGATACAAACATCAGTTTCCAGTCCACAAAGAATTACGACCTTTTTTTGATATTCTTTAATTTCTTCTTGAATATCAGGTTGCCCCCAACAGGAGTAAATAAACTTATCAAAAATCTTTATTTTTTTATCTAATTCTACCATAAGTTCTTCATGAACTGTATCATTTTTTTGAATGTCCTCAGCTGTAACTACTATTGGGATATCTAAGACCTTAGCAACTCGTATTAGATGTTTTATCTTCTGAATAAATATTTCTTTTGTTTCTCCTATTAATCCATTCAAAAAGCGTTCTTGAACATCAATGATCAATATGAGACAATCTTCTTTGTTTATTAATCCTGTTGAGCGAGAAATCGGTTCTATAATCTCCATTTGAATATACCTTACTTATATTTTTTTCTTTCCTGCTTTGTTCCCTGCATTCTGATCCAAATATTATAAAAAGAAAAAAGAACCATTTAAATTAAGTCTTCCTAACAATCTATTTTAAGGGAAATTGTTTCATTCTTTTAATTAACATTTCCTTACCTGTTTCTACCATCCCTGGTCGATTATTTTCATATCCAAAGAATATGTAAGCTAAACCTGCCCGTCCATATAGGAATTTCATCCGATTCATGAAGCCAGTATTGATTTCATACTTATAATTCTTTAGAATAGCTTTTAAAAAAGAATCTCCTTCGTTAAAGAATAATAAATCTGCTGCAGGGTCATAAATTCTTGTTTCTTCAAAATCAACTATACCAGAAACATGTTTTGTTTTAGGATCATACAGGATATTTGATATATCAAAATCACCATGAATAACCTTCGGTTCAAACTCAAAATTCTCCTCTTCATCTAGAAAAATAGTAAATAATTTAGCAATCCATCTCTTTTGGGATTTAGTCAATAAAGGAAAAATTTCATCTTGGGTTTTTTGATAAAATGTTTTCCATTCTTGTTTATATCCTTTTGGGGAAAAATTTTGATTTGGAAATGACTTAGTTAATTCAGGTGAATGAAGTTGTGACAAAAATGAACTTATATCTAATGATAATTGCTTTAGTACTTCCTTCTTTAAAGATAGAAAGATCCGAGAGAGTGGAATTCCATCAAGCTTCTCATACCCCATATATGGAGAACTTGGATCATCAGAAACAAATTGGGGGGTGGGAATAGAAATATTTAAGTGTTTTTTGAGTAAAGTGAGGGTCTTGACCTCATTCCTAATTAACTGGACTCCAGAGTCATTCCTAAAATATTGGTCAGGAAAACGAAAAATAAAATCATTCTTTACTTCAAACACATTGTAAGTTCCATGATAAAAGAAATGAATATCTTCCTCTTTTAAATTTGAGAATATTCCTTGTAAAACTTTTAAAACATCTTTATTTGAAATATCTTGGGGATTTCTTTCTTCATAAAAAATTTTAGATCACCCTACTTAATTTTGAATCCCGACCAATTTTCATTTCAGGAATGTATTTGTATCGATAAGTGGGTTCATTATCTAAAATTTTTTCGATGCTTTCCAATTGATTTTTAGTTAATTTAACTCCTGATGCTTGCACGTTTTGCTCAATGTGCTCTGTTTTTGTAGCACCAGTAATAACAGAAGAAATTTCTTCCTTGCTTAAGATCCAAGCTAATGCTAATTGGTGTAGTTTTAGTTCATATTCATCGGCAAGAGTTTTTAATTGTCTTAGTTTTTCTACTTCAGAATTAGTTCTTAGTATTTTTTTCCTAGTTGTCATCATCGCACGACTATCTAAAGGTATACTCTCTAAGTATTTCCCTGTTAAAAATCCTTCAGCAAGAGGAGAAAATACAGTAATCCCAATCCCATGGTCTTTACATACATTGAACTCATGCAATTCAGGGTCACGATCTAGCATATTATACATTGGTTGTTCCACAATTGGTGGTTGACAGTATAATTCTTTTGCTACCCATTGCGCTCGTTCTAATTGATAAGAAAGCCAACAAGAAGTACCCCAATAATGAATTAACCCTTGACTAATCAAATCATCCATAGTACTTACGGTTTCAGACAATGGAGTATAATAATCAAAACGATGACAATAATAAATATCTAAATAATCTGTTTGTAATCGATCGAGGGTTCCCTCAATACTCTCCATGATATGTTTTCTGCTTAGTCCCCTGTCATTAATTTCCTCTGACATAGGATAAAAAACTTTACTTGCTATAACTAGCTTCTTTCTTTCAATAGTTGCATCAGTTAAAACATTTCCTATTATTTTCTCCGATTTACCGTTTTCATATGCGTCTGCTGTGTCGAAGAAATTAATACCTAGCTCAATGGCTCGTACTATTAAAGAATTGGTTTGTACTTCATTTAGATCATAGCCAATTGTAAGCCAAGAACCCAATCCTACCTCACTTATTCGTAATCCTGATTTTCCAACTTGCCTATATTCCATTTTTATCGATTTCTCCAATTTTATCTGTTAAAGGATTCCATAAGAACTGGTGAAAATCAATTCGATCAAGAGAATCGAAAACAACTCCTTCACTTATTAAGAGCATTTTTTGTTCTTCGTATCCCCCTTCTTTGGGTAAAGAAATTCTTCGTTGACTATTAACAACTCTATGCCACGGAAGATTTTCTTTTTCAGTTGCTGAATGTAATAGCCAAGTTACTTGGCGTGCTCCTCTTGGATTTCCAGCTAAGGCGGCAATTTGACCATAAGTTGCCACTTTTCCCTTTGGAATGGATTTAATGATATTGATAACTTCATTAGAGAAGGTACTTCGTTTAGTCATTCTGAAATTTCATCCATCATTTTAAATTTCTAAATATCGAATCAAAAAACCATTTATTTCCAAAGGGAAGATAGATAGTTTGTTTTTTTAATTTTTGAAGAAATTTGTTCTATTAGATATCTCATCTTAGAGGGTTGTCTTTTGAATGAGCTCTAAAAGGGCTTGATGAACTGATTCTGGTGCAGCTATTAAATTTTGTGAACTTATCGAAAATTTTTTACCGTTAAAATCACTTACTTTCCCTTTTGCTTCTTCTACTATTAAAGTTCCTGCTAAAATATCCCATGAATTTACTCCTGGCATGAAAAAACCACCAGTACGAGCTGCAGCAACATAAGATAATTCTAAGGCTGCTGCACCAATCTGTCGAATTCTATTATTTTTTAGTTTTAAGTTCTGGTATATTTGGATAAGTATCTTACGAGATTCGATATCTCTACCATTACAAAAGGTAATCACAGATTTTTCAATGTCTTTTTGATTATCAACAATTATGGGTTTATTATTAAGAAAAGCTCCTTTTCCTCTTATAGCCCAGAACAGTTCATCTTGTATAGGTGAATAGATTACCCCAACTTGGGCGACTCCTTTTAACAAAACGCAAATTGAAACTCCAAAAAAGGGATTACAAATTGAGAAATTTGTTGTCCCATCAAGGGGATCAATGATCCATTGGTAATTAGATGATGTTTTTTTCGTCGTACTTTCTTCACTTATAATAGAATGGGAAGGAAATGTTTTTTCAATCTCCGTTCGTAAAAAGCGATCAGCTTCCAAGTCCGCCTCAGTTACTAAACTAGAATCTGATTTATAGATTAAGGTGTTCTTTTTGCAATAATACTTCTTCAATAAATCTCCAGTGTTTCTAGCTAATTTTTTAGCAATTTTAGGAATATCTTGTTCCATCTAGACCGAACTCATTTTTAGAAATTGAACCACTTCTGTAACAGCTTCCTCAAGTACCCCATTATTTTTCACAATTAAATCAGGACTCGGCATTTCAATATCCATTTTCATACGTGCCTTTCTTTCCTGCAATCCATCATTTTGTCGATTTCTGTTACTTATTCTCTGAGTGGCTATTTCTACAGCTACTTCTATTAGAATAATTTTACACTTTGGATACTTATTCCGTGCAGTGGAAAGAATGGTTCTGGAAACATTGACAAAAACTAGGAAATCCTTTCTCAGATAATCCTCAAGTTCTATTGGGCAACCATAATATTTTCCATAGACATACCAATCTAATGCAAATTTTCCTTCTTCCTTATATTTCAGAAATTCTTCTTCAGAGATAGATGTGAAAGGTTCACTAGGATGAGGAGGTCGGGTTATCCACCGTTTAAGAACGTGAACTCTAAAATCTTCTTGAACAAGGATTTCTGCAGTTTTTAACATAATTGAGTCCTTACCACTACCAGAGTTTCCTACAAAAAAGCAAAGTTTCTCGGAATTCAACATTTAGAGAGATCAATTCCTCTTTTTCTTCTCAATGGTGATTTTTCCAGATTCTTCACCAATATAAGCGGTGGAAATCATTTGAATGAAGAAACCAGTTTCTAAAACTCCTGGGATCGCTTTTAACTTTGCATTAAGAGATTCTGGGTTCTCAATCAATCCAAAGTTCACATCAACAATAAAATTACCATTATCTGTTATGACAGGCCCTAGTTTCTTAATCCCTTGTCTAAGAGTGGGTTTACCTCCTAATTGGATGAATTTTGTCATAAGTGGTTTAAAAGCGATTGGATGTATCTCAATGGGTACACCATTCTTCCAATTAGTTCCCAAATTGAATGACCTCTTTTTATAATCCAAAACAACGATGAAATTATTTGTATTTGATGCAACGATCTTTTCTTGCAATAAACAGCCACCACCACCCTTAATAGCATTTAAATGGCTATCAATCTCATCGACACCATCAATTACTATATCTAATTCAGGATATTCTGTTAAAGATCCTATTTTCAGTTTATTTTGTGTTATAAGTTGGGAAGACTGATGAGAAGTTGGAATACATACGATATCTAATCCCCCTAATTCTCTATTCATTTGTCCCATCATATTTATTGCATAAATAATGGTTGATCCACTTCCCACTCCTACTACCATTCCCTCTTCTAAGTTATCTTTGACAGCTTGCTCAGCAACAGTTTGTTTAATTCGCTCTAAGAGTTTTTCATTAACCATTAGCTTCACTGTTAACTAAATATCTCAAGGAGAAAAAATAAAAAGATTATTAATTAATTTTCCTTTCTTCCTCCTTTAAAGCACGACGTAATACTTTACCAACTTGAGTCAAAGGTAATTCACTTCTGATTTCTATAAAATCTTCTGAATGGGGTTGTTTATACTTTACTAGCTTCTTTTGACAATATTCTAGGATTTCTGTTTTAGTAAGCTCACTTCCTTGTTTAGGGACGACAAAAATCTTCACTGTTTCGCCTACTTTTTCGTGCGGAACCCCAATACAGGCTGCATTAATAATTTTAGGATGAGCAATTAACACTTCTTCGATTTCACGAGGATATGCTTTAAATCCACCGACATCAATCATATCTTTCTTACGATCAGTTATATAGAAGTAAAAATCTTTATCATACTTTCCTATGTCTCCAGTTAGGAAGAAACGCTTTCCATCAATTATCCGTATTACTTCAGATGTTTCTTTCTCTTTTTTATAATATCCTGCAAAAACCTGTGGACCTGCTATAGCAATTTCACCCTCCTCATCAATACCTAATTGTTTGGTTCCAGTTTCTAGATCTAGAATAAGTACATCAGTATCAGGTAAAGGCAAACCAATAGATCCTTCTTTTTTAAAGGGAACCTCTCCTCTAGGAGGAGCTGCCATTGGAATAATATGGGTAACTGGTGAGGTTTCTGTTAGTCCATACCCTTCTGCAAGATTTGCTCCTGTGACAGCTTCGAACTCTCTGAGCACAGCTAGTGGAAGAGGGGCAGCTCCTGAGCTACTAGTTACTAAGGAGCTTAAATCATATTTCTTAAGATCAGGATGATTTAATAAAGCAATATATAAAGTAGGAACGGTATTAAAGAGTTGGACTTTATATTTTGAGACTAGATAAAGAATTTGAGTAAATTTATTTTCTCTGGGGTCTAGCATTAATATTAATGTTCCTGCAAAATACATACACAAGTTCATACTTGTTGTTGCACCATAAGAATGGTAAAATGGTAAAGATCCGATTCCTACTAAACTACCTCTTTCTAGTGGCGGATACATCCATACTGAACATTGATAGACATTACTTACTAGATTTCCTTGGGTTAGCATCGCAGCTTTTGGGGTCCCTGTTGTCCCTCCCGTAAACATTAGGACAGCTAGATCATCAGGAAGAACTTTAATAATGGGTCGATCCTTGGCTTGATATTGTCTGATGATCTCATATAAGTACACATCACGAGGATCTTTTACGCTAATTTTTCCCATTTTTTTACCTAAAACGCTTTTATATCCTTTCAAATATTGAGTAACAGACGCTACAACAATAAACTCTAAAGAGGTTTTTCCCTCATCTCTAACTTTCTTACATACCTCATAAGGTTGAGTTGCGGGAGAAATCATATCAGCACAGACAATTCCTCGAGCTTCACTTTGGATTAATTGTCCTTCTAACTCACTAGCGGGATATTGAAAATTTAATGAAACAACAACTGCTCCTGCTTTCAATATTCCATAATAAGCTACAACAAACTCTACCATATTCGGTAAAAAGACTGCTATTTTGTCCTTTGGTTCTATTCCTTTTGATACTAAGAATGCAGCGAATTTATCAGACTGTTCACCTAGTTCTTTATAGGTAAGTTTAGCAATTTTATCGAAGCTCATTGTCTCGAGAATTAAGGCATCACGATGAGGAAAATCGCGTACTGCTGCATCCATTAGTTCATAAAGGGCTATATTGGGATAATCCATATGTTTTGGAACTTTTTCGGGATAGAGGGGAATATTTTCGGGAGAAACCATGCATTTTGCCTTCTTCTTAAAATTTGAAATATAATAGAAACCAGATTAATTAAATTTTTTTACGAAACTCAATTCTTCCTAAATTTCATATCTAGCTCTATTTCAACGCTTTTCTTTTTATATTCTTTACTATCAATATTTTCGATTTAGAAGCTCGAATATATAAATTCAATTCATTCTACATTGTTATTTTTAGGAAAATTATGATATTTTCTTACTTTCTAGTCGAAGAACCACAGTTGGAGCAATACCGCTCATCTGGGTTAATCCTATCACCACATGTTCGGCAATAGGAAGAATAAGATGAGGAAAACTCTCCTTTATCATATTCTTGTTGATATAAAGAAGTATCACCAATTGATTCAAGAAAAGCTTCTCGTGCTATTCTTGCTTGTTTTGCTTGATGAGGCCCTTTAACGAAGAATTGTCTTAGTAAACATACCATAATAACAAGCGGGATTATAAAAAATAGGGGCGTAAAGATTAATAAAATTTCAGGTCCTGGACCCATAGAAGGTCCAGGAGTATTATTCCAGAGATCGATAAATTGAAGAAGAACAAAAACCATCAAAAATGTTCCCCCTAGAAATACAATGATAAACATAAAGGGACAAATGAAACCCATTCGCCTCATTCCATCCCCAGCTCTCTCCATATTATCATAATAACATATTGGGCAGAGAGTATGTTTTTCACTATATGAATCTGAAACCATATCATGATCTATGTCAGAAGTGGTGTAGGGTGTTTGATAGACCTTTTTACATTCTAAACAAATAAAAGCTGAACAATTTTCACATTTATCAATTGCATCCCGATTCGAATGATATCTACAAGAAAATCCAGTACTCATAAAAGATCAATTGAAATAGAACATCTTACCACAAAAAGGTTTCTATTATCTACCATAATTTATTCAACAATATCCTTATAACAATCCTTTGGATAGAAATTATTTTCCGTGATTTCATGATTTGAATACCAAACTTGAGCAAAGAAGGGATTTCTTTTTGCTTCTTCATCATAATTCCAAGGTGGAGGAAGGCATTCAGGACACCAATGACCCGCTTTTAAGATTGTATAAACCTTGCTTTCAAAATAGTGACCACTAGCACATTTCCATTTTATTTTTTGATATAAATCTCCATCCCATGATCCTGATAGACACTCACCACCCCTAAAAGCAGCTGCTTTTTGTAAATCATTTAGATCTAGCTGTATTTTCTCCTCATCATAACCATGATCAAGGCGGATCCATTCTAATTTGCTAGAATCAAGTTCAGGCAGATCAACTCCCCAATCAGGAATTGCTTCATAGGTGGCGTAATCCTTGTAAAACGCGGAAATTCGCATATCATTCCTAGTTTTATACCAATATTCTGTTCCATTTTTTGATTCGGAGACCATTTCCCGAAATTTCTTATACATGGCGCGTTCAATTCTTTTTTGAATGAAAGGAATCCTAGAACATATCCAACTAAGAAGTTTCATCCCAATAGACCGCTGATCTGTCAATCGTTGATAGTAATCTTTGTTTGATTCCCTCCAATTATGGATATAATTATTGAGAACATATGAATCTTCAAAATATTGCATATGAAAATTTCTTAATGCAAACCATCTTCTTTCAGTTACTTTTTCAAGTCTTAATCCATTAATGGCAAGAGCTCGGTTTAACATCTCATAGAAAGTAGTTCGACAAATGGATCCCCCACCCATATTGTATACGCGTTTCCAGAAATTAGAATCCTCAGGAATTTCTAGACAATTAATTAATCCTCTTCCTGCATCCTCTTTGGTGTTATTCTCCATGAAAGAATTTATTGGTTGATGAAACATAATTGGATCAAGAAGATCATCAGTTGTCATTATGAATGTTTGACGGAGTGAAGCCCAGTGTTGAATATTGGATTCTAAAACGGCTCTTTCTCCTGCGATTTTTGTTACAGCGTAGAAATCAAATATCGAGGGTTTTAAAGGATCTCCCACTCGTCCCACATGGATTGAAGGTAATCTATCCCCTGTTTCAGCCACTGTACCAATGTAAATGAGTTTAATTTTCTCCTTCCCATTCGGTTGTGATTCAATAGCCTTAATGATATGCTGTACTGCTGTTGTATTGACTGCTTTTGCCATTTCAGGATTATGATCAGCTGCTGGAGAGATAAATGCCATCGGACAAAGACACCAATCAATGTTTTTACATGCTTCTTCAACATCTGGATAATAAGTTGCATCTCCCCAAACTATTTTCAATCCATTCCCTTCTACTATTCCTTTTCCAGTTATTGGGATAATATTACATTTCTTTTCATACTTTCTAAAGAGTTCTTTGTTTTTCTGAGAAGGTCGTTGGAGCAATATGATATCATACATCTCTCTTTTTTCCCAAAGATTTTTGAAGGCTTCAAAGCCCATGGAACCAGAAGCACCAGCTAAAAATACTCTTTGCTTTTTCAATACCATCACATAAATCCAAAAATCACTATATACTCCCTTAAAACCTAATTTCTAGAAAATATTTAATAATATAATATTCATAAATTTATTTCTTAACCTAAATAAGAGACAAGGTATAAGGATTATCTATTATGCCAATGATGACTTGTGATGCGAAATGCCTTACCTGTTATTATGAAAAAGGCCGCCGCTCCAATTTTGGTATGAATGACATTATTTGGTTCTGTCCTGCCTGTAAAAGAGATTATTTCTGTGAAATAGGATTAACACAGGGATATGACCGAAATAATCAAATTATTTACTCATGTCCGCATTGTAATACTCTATTAAAACAACAAGAAGTTGATAAGATTATTATTGCCAAAAGCAATGATAAACTGAGGAAGAAAGAGGATTCCCACGAACTTTATCAAAAGGTTATGAATACAAAAGAAAAAACCAGTGGACTATTTAGAAGAAGGAAAACATCAGAAAAGACAATCACTGAGTTAGAACGGTCACAAATCAGTGAATTAACAGACAATCCAAATCTTTCTGTACCCATAATATTAGAAATTGCTAAAAGCTTTTATCAGCTTTCAGTCGATGATGAAAAAGCCTATCAATCCCCATTTATGCTATTAAATTATTTTGCATCGAAAAATACTGATCTAGTCCCTCTTCTCTACTCCTCAATTTGTCAAAATGAAGATACTCATGCTGCATTAATTATTCGTTTCACAGTTTTTTGCCATAAATGGAATTATAACAAAATCGATATAGGATCAAAATCAACTGATGATATCTATGATATTAGACTCTCTAAAGATAATGAAGAGATTCTAGTTTTTTGTTCGGAGAAACATTTAGATGTTGATACGCTAGAAGCATTTCTTAGACGACCCTTTTCGTTAAACTTTAAGGATTTTCCCAAAGTTACACAGATTTTTTTTGTTGCCAAATCTTTTTCATATGTCTCAAGGGAGATGATTAAAAAATATCATTCTGCTCTAACAGCACGAGACAAAGAACTACAAGTTTTATCTAAAGGTATGACCTGGGAAATTATTCCTCTTCGGCTCTGGAAGGAAAAACCTCATGAAATAGAATTTATAGAACTACTATTAAAATAAAAAAAAAGGGTATTTCACCTAAATTACTAAAGATAGCCCATCAATGACTAGACTGGGTGTTTCAACTCCGAAGGGAGTTACTTTTAGATTTCCACCGATCTGACGAATACTTTTTAATCCTGTATAAAAACTACCGGCAACTGAGACAGCTTTTAAAGGAGTCTTAAGTTCTCCATTTTCAATTAAGAACGCTGCATTGGCCACTGCAGAAAATTCTCCAGTTGATACATTGCTATGAAATATTCCCATTGGCATTTCTTTAATATAAACACCTCTATCAATCTGAGAGATTAATTCCTCTTCTGAAAACTTCTTGGGTTCTACTAGAAAATTAGTTGCAACAACAGCTGGTGACTCCTCATAAGGCAAACTACTAGGAAATATTCCACCACCTCGGGTACAATTACCTGTTGAATTTGTCCCAAAAATCTTTGCATAATAATGATTAAAAAGAAAACTTTTGAGAACACCATTTTCAACAATATTAGTCTTTTGTTGTGGAATGCCCTCAGCATCGATTGCATGTGTATAGGCTCCAGTAGGATTCTGACCATCATCAAGAAGGGTGAAATCAGTCACAGCTACTTGATCTCCTATACGATCTGCAAGAGGAGACAATCCTACTACAATATTACTTCCGTTTGATCCTGCACCAATTCCAGCCAGAATAAAGCAAGCTGAAGCCATATTATCCCAAACCGTAGGCAAAGATGTTGTTTCATTCAGAATCTTTCCGTTCAACAATTTAACTGCTTTTCGTGCTGCTATCTCACCAAATCCTTGAATTTCAGGAATCTTCTCACGAGAAATGGCATATTCATAAGCATCTTTCCGATCATCTCCCTCAACAGCTTGGCAATAAAAAGAGGCTCCAGAGGAAGTTATTCGACTCGCTCTTTGAACGCCATTTGAGTTGCCAACAGCAAAACCCCCCCAAAAGATTCCCATTGAAAATCCAGTCATTTTTATTCGTTCATCAACCTGTTTAGCTTCATCTATCACTTGTTGAGACATAGGGAGAAGGTCAACTGCAGAGGAGATTATTATATCATTTGATAAAATACCTTCAACTCCTCCTGGAATTGGATCAGGAAAGGATTGAAATCGTGAATCAGTTATTTTCAAGACGTCATTAAATGCTAATGCTTCCTTTATATTAGCTTTAATTCGCTCTAGATCTACTCCACTTGATGAAGAAAAGCTGATTTTCTTTTCTTTCACTCCACCAACTACACGAATAGCATTTCCAGCAATAATTCCGTCTGAACTCTCAACCACTCCCTGAGTTATATCTACACCAGATTTGTGTGCATAAAATAAATAGATTTCGTAAGCTACTTTTGAATCAAGTCCATGAGCATATTTTAATGCAGAATCAACAGTTGATAATAGCTCAGAATTTAAATTATCGAATTCCATTAAACTTGTCCTCCAAATGTTACTTCTGAAAAGATTATTTTTGGTCCCCCATCACCCACTGGTAGAGGAAATTGGTCTCCTTTCCCACATCCTCCAAAATATCCAGAACCTAATTCTAATTCTTTTGTAGCTCCTTCAACTTTTGTAAGTAAGTTTAAAATGTTACCAGAAAGACTTACCTCCCGTAATGGGTATTTTATTTCTCCATTCTCCACCCAGTATCCCCTGACAGCTTTAAAGACAAAGTTCCCATCTCCTTCGACTTGGCCTCCATATGATTGTATGGCATAAATCCCAGTCCCGAGCTTTTCTAGAGCTTCCTCCTCAGTTAAGTCTCCAGGAGCAAAATATGTATTAGTCATCCTAGGAATAGCTTGAAAAGTGAAATTAATAGCACGACAATTGCCAGTTGGAGATTGGTTCAAATGTTTAGCTGTACCACGGTTGTGTAGATAGTGCTTTAAGATCCCTTTATTAACAATAACAGTCTCTTTTGCTTTCATTCCTTGATCATCAAAAGGTACTAAAAGCCCCCCATGAGTTTTAATATCAGGTACGCCGTTGTCTATTATTGTAACTATATCAGTTCCTAAACGTTCACCGATCTTACCTGTAATGGGAGACGCTTCAATAACAACAAAATCTGCCTCCGATAAATGACCAAAGGACTCATGTGCTAAAACTCCCGTTAATTCATTTTCACTCAGGGCACGAAACTTTCCAGCAGGGCAAGCTTTAGCTTCTAATTGCTCATTAGCATTTTTCGCAGCAATCGATCCAAAATCTTCAGGCGTTTTACCCTTTTCCTCAAATATTTCTAATCCTCTTGTCCCTCCAAATCCTTTAGCTCCTATAACAAGGTCTCCTTCCTCGGTTTTTGAAGTAACTCTACACCTAAGATCAATTACTTCAAATTCCCAGTCTATTATACTTTGATCTGAATTAGTGAATAATTTTTGACCAAACATTTCTCCATATAAGGTTCGAATATTTTTGACATTTTTTCCAGCAACCTTTGCAGCCTCAGATGTTCGATCTACAAGATTAATCTTATAATCCAAATCACGAGAATTGGGGTGAATTTTGATTAAACTGCCAAATTGAGGACCTGATGATTTAGCAGTAATAGAGGGTAAAGGATCAAAATCTAAGGGTAATTGTACGCTTGGAGAAATGGATTTAGCGAGTTTAAAGGCACGGGTAACGGTATCCATAATTTCTTTTGACTCAAGGCTTGCAGTAAATGAGTAACCAGCTGCTCCTTTGTAATAACAAGTTACACCAATTCCAGAACGTTTCCGGGAAAGGATTTTACTGTAGTTTTCATTCATCTTTTCCAGAGTTCTGAGGGCTAAATCATCATATCGAACGTCAATAAAGTCTGAACCTAACTTTTCTCCGTACTCAACCCCTTTTTGTAATAATTCGAGCATTCTGTACACCTTTTTTTTGAAAATAACGCATCAGATACTATATCTTATAAACAAGATTTGAGTAAGGGGAGAATTGAAAAGTATTTCCCTGAAGACGAAAAGTTGCTAGTACGGATTTCCAAAGTTTTCCAGTAGAGTTGGAAATCTTTTAATAACGGGTCATAGAATGCCGTAAAGTACTATTTGAGTGTTTTAAAATTGTTTTGTGACAATTAATTCTCTTAATAACAATTATTTACTAGGTAAAAAGCTATAATTGTCAACTCTATCAAAAGAAATATATTTATGATAAAATAATGACAAGATTCAAGGGAAAGTAAAAATAAGCTAATATAGAGTGAATTCTTAATGGAAAGTAAAACCATAATTATTACGGGACCTACCTCTGGAATAGGTAAAGTAACAGCCCAAGAAATAGCTAAAATGGGGCACAATGTTATATTAGCCTGTCGTAATGAAGAGAAAGGAAAAAAATTAAAAGAAGAATTACAATCGGTAAAAGATAACAGTAATATTGGCCTTTATTTACTCGATCTAGGATCTTTAACCTCCATCAAGGCAATGGCAAAAAATTTTCTCTCAGAGCACTCCGAATTGGATGTATTAATAAATAATGCTGGAACTTTTCAATATAAGAGGCGTTTATCAGTAGATGGATTTGAATTAACCTTTGCTGTAAATTATCTTGGTCCATTTTTACTCACTAACCTATTATTACCGATTTTAAAACAAAGTCCATCAGGCAGGATAGTAAATGTAGCTTCTGGACTACATAAGACCGCAACCCTTGATTTATCAGATCTCCAAACTGAAAAAAGAAAATATCAGGGAATGAGTGTTTATGGAAGTTCTAAGCTCGCAAATGTGCTTTTTACTTATACACTGCATGATCATCTTCGAGAAGAAGGAAATACGACCTTGTCCGTCAATGCTGTCCATCCTGGATTTATCCGTACAAATCTTAATCGTGAGGGAGGAAGCTTCTTCCATCGATATATTTTCCACTATCTTCTCCGTCCCTTTATTACCAAATCCCCTGAAGTGGGTGCACAAACTTCTATTTACGTAGCGACTTCTCCCGAGGTTGAAGGAATTAGTGGTAAATATTTCGCTAAGTCTCAAATAACCCCTAGCTCTGAATTATCTCATGATAAAACGCTGCAAAAGAAATTATGGAATATCAGTTGCGAATTAACAAACATTTAATCTGATTAATTATCTCGATTTAGCAATTCATCTATTTTTTTTTCTAATTTAGCTAAACGCGTATCCAAAAGATTAATAATGTTCTGCAACTCCACGATTATTGCAGAAACATCAGCACTCTTTTTAGTAAGCCCTTCAGAGGTATCTAGATGAGAAGCTTGATAAGCACGTAATTGTGTTAAAATATAATCTCGAACCTCCTTATAAACTCGAATTCCTTCAAGCTTTTCTTCAGGACCCGCTTCTAATGAGGAACTCGAAACGCTTCCTCCTGCTGTTTGAATCTCAACCGTACCAATCTGGAATAACCTATCAAATAGGCCAATTCGCATATCGATGTTTGTTACGGTTCTATAGGGCACATGCTTCTCAGTAATATTGATTAAACCTTTTTTAACAACAATTTCATGTCCATGGACAATAAAATACATGTTCCTAATATAAAGATACTCTCCAATTGTATATAATATTCCTCCTATTATCCAGAGCAAAAAATAAATGATCATTAATAAAAGGAATAGATCTTGAAGAACAGGCCCTCTTGCTTGATCTATTGAACTTAGAAAGGTAATAAATAACGATAATGCTACTATCGTCGGAACTGATGTTACGAAGAATATTAAAAAAAATTGAAAATAATTTTTCCAGAGAAAATTTCGACTCGGGCGGATTATTCGGGGTTCTCTACTCATTTTGTTCATTCCTCTCACGCAATAAGATTAATTTAAGAATTTCATCAAACTTCTTTGGTATTGATGGCTGAGTCAGGTCATTTGAATTTATTCCATGCTCCTTACTAAACTGATGTAAGATATCTTTACAATCTTTTTCACAATCATCATTTCTACAGGAATGTTCTTGCCAATGTAGTAAACTTTCTTTAGTAGGGGAGTAAAACAGATAAACAAAACGATCATCTCGGAAATCATACCCTCTTAATATTCCATGATTAATTAATAAATTAAAATCTTTTTCACTTCGATCACGCTCCTCTTTAGTTATCCCTTGAGGAGAATAATCTAAAAAAGATTCGTCAGCACGAGTAAGAAGTTCTTTACGCAATTTTTTTAAAGCTAATGATTTAAATTTCGAGATAGATCTTATATCTACTTCCTTCTGCATCCTTCCATCTTTCTCTAATCGACTCCATGTTTGACGTTCCTCATTAAGAATTTTAGGGATATCTTTCAGATCTGTTCCTTGAAAAAATTCTCTCAGAACCAAATTTTCGGAATCAGTAAGAAAAATGACCAAAAAAGCTACACCAATCTTATTACTATTTTTAGTAAGGAAATATTTTATCCCTTTAAAAAAATAGCGATTCAAACAAATAAATTAATTATTTCGGCTAATCAATAGAAATACGTGATTTCTCTCTCTGATTAAATTTTATTAGATACTTTACTCCTTTTTTCCGTAAATATGCAAGCGTAGTATCAAAATTAAATGCTATGTCTTCAGGTGTATGCGCATCTGACCCTAATGTTAAAGGAATTTCTCTATTTATTAATTCACTTATAATTTCATTACTAGGATAAGGTTCACCAATGAATTTTCTAAATCCTGAAGTATTAATTTCCACAACCATCTCAGAGGATTCAATATGGTCAAGAACGGTCAGAACCTTTTGCCATACTAAGTTTGTATCCATTGGAAGTAAACCATACTTTTTAGGAACGTCTAAATGACCTATGATATCATAAAATCTCGTCTGAACCAATTCAATTAGCGAATCATAATATGAAACGTAAACATAATCAATTCCTGCTGCTTTGATTTGCGGAATGGCGACACTTTCGTCAATTGGCAAAACACTGGTTTTAAGAGTGGTAATCGCATGTATTGACCCTATTAAATAATCAAGATCATCCATAAACGGTTTTAAAGCTTTTTTATAATCAGAAAAACTTTTTTTGAAGTAATCAACCTCAGTAGCAATCTTGATCGTGATGTGACCTTCAAATTTTGCTCTTAATCGCTTACAATCAGCAATGTATTCAGGAAAATCATCCATTGGCATAGCATATTTATGAAAATATTCTGGTAAAAGATCCATTGGAAAATGATCTGAAATGCCAATTTCCTCTAAATTCTTAGTAATAGCTGCGTCAACATATGAGTCTACATGATAAAACGCATGTCTACATCTTATATTATGTGTATGGTAGTCAAATAATCGCATAATTACTCAATTTTATAACCTCTTTTTTATCCAGCTATTCTTAATTGTTTTCACATAGAAAAATTAAAGAAAGTTGAAGAAGAGATTTTTAGATACGGGATTATTTAATGTTTTAGAAAAAATTCTTGATGCTAGGATTACTTCTTTGCATGAGTTCGATTATTACTGCAAGTTCTAATCTTCTCTCGATTCCTAATATTCCAAAATACAATCTTTCTGTCTCAAAAACTTCCTATCAAACGATTCCTCAAGAAGTACCTTTACCACTTGGAGAAGGAGTTATGCTTCAATCATTTTATTGGATGACACCTGATATTGGAAAATGGTGGAATATGCTTGAGGATCATGTACCTGAGTTTGTTACAACTGGTTTTGATTCTCTTTGGGTTCCTCCTCCGAGTAAAACACAGATAGGAGATGCAGGGACAAATGGATATGAACCCTATGATTATTATGATCTTGGGGAGTTTGCTCAAAAAGGACGAACAAGAACGCGATATGGAACTCGAGCAGAGCTTGAAAGCCTAATTGAAACAGCTAATTCTTTAGAGCTTGCTATAATTGCAGATATTGTTATCAATCATAATGTAGGTGGAGAATTAGAGTATAATCCCTTTTTAGCAGACTTTTCTTATACTAATTTTGAGAATATAGCCAGTGGAAGATTTCCCAGAAACTATTCTCACTTCTATCCAAATGATTATGGAGTCCAAGATAATTATCACTTCGCAAACTTTCCTGACTTATCGCACAAACACCCTTATGTCAGAAGTGAAATTTTAAAGTGGGCACAATGGCTCAGAGATGAGATTGGTTTCGATGGCTGGCGTTTTGATGTTGCATTAGGAATTGATCCTGATATGTTAGGAGAATGGATGGAACAAACTGGGGGATGGGGTGTGGCTGAGTATTGGGGAGGAACATTGTTAGATCTATTGAACTATCTAGACCTTGGAAATAATTCCTTTTCTGCATTTGATTTCCCATTTCTATATGAATTAAAACAGATGGCTAAAGGAAAGGGATTCTA
>NZ_CDLCQJ010000028.1:0-1545 GCF_975850365.1 Candidatus Hodarchaeum mangrovi
CAAGAAAATCCTGAGACAACCTGTCATGTTGCTGTATTCATTCCTCTACTTCGTTCCTATCTATGATGTCGGAAAATACATCGCCCCCCCTGCTATCGATAACAGCCAATTGAAAGAGATAAAGATTAATGGATTACTGGATAGTGGAGTTCGACCAAGCGACGACGATTAAGAATTTTATTTATTTTAACTGAATCTAAAACAACAAAATTAAAAGAGAAAGAAAACCTCCTGTAACAAACCAAGCCACTCACAATCAGGTGTATTCACAAATCTAATCTCCACTAAATTCCAAATATCACCCCCCTATTCACCTTAAAGGGCGATTGATTCAACTCCTAGGCCCTGTCACAATCATTCCTGTCAATTGCCGGAAGAACTACGCAAATGACTAATCTATATAGTTTGAGACAGGTCAAAAAATTGATTCTCTCTATTTTTCTATTCTTCTTTCTTCTTCAAACACCTAATGCAATTGCTGTCTTTAATAGAGTACCCAATGATTCCACAATTTCTCCTTCAGAACGATTCCTAAATACCTCGAAAGAAGCAGAAAAATTCCGTTCAGAAGGAGAATTTGAAAGGGCAATTGAACTACTCAAAAAATCACTCGAATACGCAAAAAAAATCCCTGACGGTAAAAAAGAGTGTGGTGTCCTTCTCAAATTAGGCCTAATGTACTGGAATATCGGACAACTTGATGTGTCGTCAGATTATTATTTAAGAGCAATTTCTTTGGCAAAATCGCTCAATCTAGAAATACTGAGAAACGAAAGCCAGACAGCACTTGATATCTATTCATATTACGAGGAGGGAAAAAAATATCGTTCATCCGGTCAGTATCAAGAATCAATAGAAAACTTTCAAAAGGCTATTGAACTTGCTCGGGATCTAGGAAGCAAAGAACACGAAGTTAAATGTCTTAGACAATTAAGTGTAACATTTTGGGATTCAACCAACCTTAATGAATTTTATTCAATAAGTATGAAAGCATTAGAGATTGCTCGAATCCTTAAACACAGAAAAGAGGAAGGAAAATTTTTAAAAAGTATTGGAATTTATTTTTGGCAATTAGATAACTACTCAAAAGCTATTAATTATTTTGAGAAAGCACTAGCTATTGCACAATATTTAAAAAGTGAAGAAATGTCATCAGATTTATTGAATCTGATAGGAGTTACCTATAGAAAAATCGGCAATTATGACAGAGCTTTAGATAATTTAATGGAAGCTCAAAAGAAAGCCCAAGAGATGGGAGACCTCTATTTTCTATCTGGAATATTAAACAACATTGGAAACATATATAGGGACAAAGGTTATCTTTCTGAAAATGAAAAAGATTTGTATCAAGCACTCAATTATCATGAAAAATCTCTTGAAACAGCAAAAAAAAGTAATAATATCAGAACCGAAATTGAAGTCCTAAACAACCTCGGTAGCGTCCATTCAGATCTCGAAAATTTTCAGCAAGCCTTAGAATATTTTCAACAGGGATACGAAAAAGCAGAAAAGATCGATGATTTAGAAGCTAAAGGAATGATCCTG
>NZ_CDLCQJ010000029.1:0-2867 GCF_975850365.1 Candidatus Hodarchaeum mangrovi
AATCATTTTCAGCAATTTTGATAAATAAAGCTCAAATTGAACTAATAAAATTACCAGTTACATTTGATATCAATCTGGAAAAGATTAGCGAAGAATATGTTGGAATTACCAATGCTGAGGAATCAATTGATGAATATGTCCAAAAAAATTTCAAGCTACTTGAATGGGATCAATTCTGCTCAAATATCCAAGTAAATCCTAATGATAAAGAAACATGGATTATTACACAAGATGGAATTCCAACTGGTTTTATTCCATTCAACATGGTTGAAGAAAGAAGTAAACTAGAGAATATTCAAGTCTTTGAGGTGGCCTTTCCCATCAGTTATACCTTTAGTCTTGATCAAAAGCTGAAAGAAGCTTGGGGAATATTTTCTATTACGGGAGAATCTATACTTCCTGTCATAAATCAGGAACACCAAATCGTAGGAACACTATCAATCTTTAGTGTTCCAAAACCTGAGAAAGAGCATGTGAAAACAAAAGCAGTAGAAATTGATAAGAAATTGGAAAGTGTAGGTAATTTTCTCACGGATAAACTCTTCGAGAAGCGGAAAAAGATAGATGGTTTTTAGTTTTCTCTGACTTTCTAAAAAAAATTATGGATTTTAAACATTTAATATTTATTGTTTTTTAGCATAGTCCCGTCGAAGAGGTGCATACATAGGAACATAGAGGATAGGAACCCAATCTTTCGGGGAGGGGCGCCAGCGACCAATTACTGCTTTCACTTCTTGACCAACCATGAAATTATAGATTTTAGGATTATAGTTGAATGCTCGAATCATCTTCTGTTCAAACATTGTCCAATAGGGGTTCTCAGGATGACCAACCTGCTTTTTTCCGCCATATAAAGTGACATTCGTAATTTTAGCGCGCTTAAATACTTTTATCTTTTGTAATTCTGCACTACATATTCGCTTGGTATCACTTTTATCTTTTTGAATTCCCCGTAAACATTTACCTCGTAATTCAAAGAATTTCTCAGGTGGTGAAAAATCTGGAAAATTCTCTGGATTCCAGCTATCCCCGAAGTAAACCGCTCCACACACAGGACATCCTTCAACCTGATAATACTCTTCTGATAGAGGTTCTACCTCCAAAAGCGCCATATGTTTGGCAATTTTTTCAGCATTGTCCCGGAAATTGATGTAATCCTCAACTGAGATCTTTTGTTTATAGTCAATTTGTTCTTGGACTGTTGGTACTTCACTATTAGCTACAATTGAACCATTAACTTTCATTTTGATACTAATCACGTCAGACCCTGCACCTGAGCCATACAGGACGGTCATAATCTCATCCCCTTTAGCACTATTCTCCATTGCTGCACACAAAGCAGTTGGAACAGTTGCAGAATAACCGTTAGCAATTTGAGGAGCTAAGTTTGAAACCTTGACCTGGGGTTCAATCCCAAGCATTTTTCCGTCCCCATCAAATTTCTTTTCAGCCAACTTAATACCAAAATAATCAGAAACATCTAGTAAGGCTTCATTAGGAAAAGAACCATTGGGGCTGTGGATAACCCAAGTTTTGTTCGGAAGGCACTCGGGAGCTATTTCATAACGTTCAAGGTGTTTCTTTACCGCAGAAAGAATCATTCCACGGAATGCAAGACTTGTTCCTTGCCCTTCATGTTCGGGGAATGGTTCACCTTCTTTTCGAATGAAATCACTAAAATCATAATTTATAGAAGTCCTACCCTGCAGTTTTGCGATACTCCCATCACCATCTTCCCCGAGGATCATTGTAGTTGAATAAAATGATGCTGAAAACTCAAGATCGTCTCCTGGTGCACCTTGAGAAGCATCAGTAGCTGTAATTGCTACATAACGACATCTTTTAGAATCTATTAATGCAGCCCCGATTTCTAGGAATTCACCAAAGGGTTTACACGCAAACTCACCCCTTACTCCAAATCTTAGATTTGTCACACCTGTTTTTCCAGCTAGTGCAGTGCTTGATTTAACAGCGTAGGGGTATGATTCAGATACAACGAACAAAGCATCAATTTGATGAGGTTGAATGCCGGCTCTCTTAATAGCATAGTTAAAAGATTGAATTCCAGCCGTTAAAGCATCTTCATTTGGACCAGGGACAATTTTTTCATTTAACATTAAACGTTGATTATAGATCCACCTGACAGAACTTAATGCTTTCCCGCGAAAACGATTCACTGCACGTTTCATCATACCTAGCGCAATTTTATAGTTCAATTGCGACATTGCGTGATAGTGATCAACGAGCTCCTCGATTTCTAACCTGTTAACTGGTATAAATGAGGCGATTGATTTTATTTCAGCGAAAAACAACACGCTCCAAAGAAATTACTTTTAAGAGAATTATTTATGGGACTTTTGAGTATTTAAGTATTGTTTTTTTTTATATTAAAGAGTCTCTTATATTACATGTTTATTTTATGAAAAATCAATGTTAAAGTATATTACTTAACTATTGAAATCATGTCATAAAATACATTATTATAAACTGGATTAGTTCAAAAATCGATCAGATTAAGAGATGCAGAAAATTTAATTAAATATATTTCTTTAACTCTTACTTAAGTATTTTTTTAAAAAAAGAAAAGAAAAGAAAATTATTTCCTCTTTTTCCATAAATAGATGGATAAGGTGGGAAGCAAGATAAAGGGAATTGAGAATGTGGTTATATTGGCGGTTGGGAGCGAGGTACTGGAAGAAAGAGATGAGGTACTAGTTGAGGTATATTGACTTTTCACAAAGTCAATTTCAACCCCACCAATTAGAATCCCATTGATATAAGCATGGATCACATAAATGCGTCGCTCACCTTCTTTGACATCCTCGGGGGCATTTATAGTGATTTTAATGGTCTTATTCTCCCCAGGA
>NZ_CDLCQJ010000030.1:0-36723 GCF_975850365.1 Candidatus Hodarchaeum mangrovi
TAAATCTTCCTGTAACAGACATTCAAATTTCCGATACCATTCAGCAATTAGCACAGATTGAGGAATCTATTTTAAAGAAATTCAAGATTGATACACGACATGTACGAGCAAAGGGCCAGAAATCAAAAATAATAGATACAGATACCTTCATCGATCCATATGGGATTAAATATCAGAAAATTGGAATAATGGAATACCCCATACTTTATTATGAAAGTGTTTCTTTTCCATTAGCAAAAGCATCATTGCAGGATCTTCATAATTATCGATGGCCAAAACCCACTGAAGAATGGTTTAGTGGGTGTGAAAGAGAAGCAAAAAATCATAAAAAAGAAACAGAATATGCAGTTGTAGCAGATCCTTTATCAGGAGGGATTCAAGAACAAGCAACATGGCTTCGAGGAAATGAGCAATTTCTTCATGATCTTTACAACAATAGAGACTTTATTGAAGAATTACTTGATCTTGCTTTGGTAAACCAGCAGGAAATCGTCGAAATGTATCTGGATAATTTGGGAGAATATGTAGATATTCTTATTTACGGGGATGATTATGGAAATCAAGATCGATTGATGATGCATCCAAATATGTGGCGGAATTTGATAAAACCTAGGGTAAAGATACTAATTGAGACAATTAAAAAAATTAATAAAGGTGTTAAAATCCAGTTACACTCCTGTGGGATGATTCATACAATAATCCCTGACTTAATTGAACTCGGATTCGATATTCTCAATCCAATGCAACCTTGTATGAATCATAGACTTCTAAAAGAGAATTATGGGGAGAAAATATGTTTTCATGGAGGAGTAGATATTCAATATACCTTACCATATGGAACTTTTCAAGAAATAACAAATGAAATTAAAAGAGTTACTAATGAGTTAGGAAGTGACTCTACAGGCTATATTTTTGCCATGGCACATAATATCTTAGCTGATGTTCCCCCGGAAAATATTCTGACAGCCTATAACTCATTAGATAGATGATTCTCATTCCTTCTATTTTAAAATTTTATTACTTTCCCAATTCTATCACTAATGACATGAATTGAACTTTTTTTAAATTGATAAGCCATGAAATATCATGATCTGGATGATAATTAGTAATAAGAACCCTTAGAATAATAACCATCGAAGAAAAATTAGTATAGTAGAAGTTCCAATTGCTAGAGTTAAAAAATAATGAAGTGCTTCCGGATTTTTTAAAGAACGAGAGAAACTAGTCCCAATAAAAGATCCAGAAAAGCCAATTAAAAAGAATAGAATTCCTACCTGAAATTCTAAGCGTTGAAAAACCAAAAACTGAACAGCAGTAGAAAATGAGGTACATGCAACCATAAAACTTCCCGTACCACTAGCAATTACAGATGATAATCCAAGTTCATTTAGCATTGGAACTTTAATTACTCCTCCCCCCATCCCAACAAGAGCAGAAATGATACCAATACTAAAAGAACAAATCATTCCGATAATGAGTCTAGAAACTGGAAGATTAGAATTAACACCAAAAGCTCCAATGGATTTATTATCTGCAGTTGCATTTTTTACAGTTTTAGCCCGTAAATAACTGCGATAAGTCAAAATGCACATAATTATTATAAAAATGGAAAAAATAACTTCTTCAGATGCAACCAAGTGTAACTGAACACCAAGAATAGTACCAAAAACACTAATTGGTTCAAGAATTAATCCAAGTCTGTAATTAATAGTATGATTTTTCATATTAACTAATGTAGAAGCCAAGCCAACCCCAAAAATACATGCACTAGCTATAGGGATTGCTTCGAAAATAGAAAATCCTCCAAATATCATTAAAATGGGAGTATAAAATCCTCCACCACCAATACCCACTGCACCAGCTAAAGCAGCAAAACTAAGAATTAAAGTAATTACCAAAAGATAAATTAAAATGTCTTCCATTTTATTCCTTCATGAAATTTTTACTGAGAAATATTTTCCAGTTTTTAAGTATTTTCGTGAGAAATAATTTGCTTCTTAATTCATCAAATATAATCCTCTTAATATTGAAAAAACCGAAATTAGGGAAATAGTTCAACCTTTATTTGTCTTATGAGAGAGAATTCATCAATTAAATCAGTTAAATCAAAATAGAGGAGCTATGATACTTCTTCACGTTGAATCTCAACAATTATCATTTGAATAAGCATTCAGACGCCGTTTAAAATAGAAATGAGTGGTATTTCATCTGATATTTCATAGCTCCTTAAACAAAATAATAAATCTCAGTAAAAACGATATATTTGGAGTAAAATATGAATAAGACAAGAAGACTATTGGTAAGTACAACTGATAATACTTCGAGATCTAGAATAAACATAATATATTTTCTTAGTAAATTGGATTTAATCAATAGCTAAATCCTTATTTTCAATTGACAAAAATTAAGGAAATCGTTATAAAATTATCCATTGAAGAAAAACAAGCACAGTAGAAATTCCAATTGCTAAAGTTAAAAAATAAAGGAGAGCTTCTGGACGTTTAATAGCACGAGAGAGGCTAGTTCCGATAAAAGACGCAAAAAAACCAATGATAAAGAATAGAATTCCCACCTGTAATTCTAAACGTTGTAAAACTAAAAATTGAATTGAAGTAGAAAAAGAAGTAAAGGTAACCATAAAACTTCCCGTACCACTAGCAATTACGGAAGACATGCCTAAATCATTCAGCATCGGAACCTTAATTAATCCTCCACCAATACCAATAAGAGCTGAAATAAAACCAGCGGTGAAAGAACCGATCATTCCAAGAATGAGCTTAGGGAATGGAAGATTAGAATTATCATTGAAATTTATTTTAGAATTGTTATTTAAAGAGGAGTTTTTAACAGTTCTAGCATGTAGATAACTGTGATAAGTCAAAATACACATTATTATTAGAAAAACGGAAAAAATAATTTCCTCAGAAGCAATCAGGTGTAACTGAACACCAAGAATCGTACCAAGAATAGTAATTGGTTCAAGAATTAATCCAAGTCTGTAATTAATAGTATGATTTTTCATATTAACTAATGTAGAAGCTAAACCAACCCCAAAAATACACACGCTAGCTATAGGGATTGCTTCGAAAATTGATAGTCCTCCAATGAGCATTAAAATAGGTGTAAAAAATCCTCCACCCCCAATACCCACTGCACCAGCTAGAGCAGCAAAACTAAAAATTGATATAGTTACTAAACACAAAATCAAAAAATTTACCATTTTATTCCTTCGTAAAACTTATGTTTGGCAAATATTTTCCAATTTTTAAGTACTTTAGGGAGAAATAAGAATTTAATTACTAATTGTTTTGAAAAAACCTATTTTCGTGTAAATATTTGATTTTCAAGAGAAACTTCAATATTAATTGATTAAATATGCATTTAAGCCTCATTTCAATTGAAAAGGAATGATAAATCATCTGAAATTTTAATATAATGAGTCTTCCCAAATACATTTATTTTTACAATACCTTATACCTCAAAAACATTTGTTTTAAGTACGAATTGTATAAAACAAGGAGATTACTGTGAATTGCCACTGGAAGAATATGCTAATATTTTTGAAGCATTAGATAACCAACGGCGAAGAGAAATTTATGAGTATGTTCTTACAAATTACTTTGTACCAAAAAATGAGTTATCTTTAAAATTTGATCTGAAACGGGCCAGTTTAAACCATCATTTAGAAATAATGAAAAATGCTGGTTTAATTTTCGAGTTGCCTTTATCTATTAATGGAATAAAACAAACATTTATAACTCATTCAGCACTGATTCACACTGATAAACTCCTTGAACCCGTACAAAACCAAAAAAAATTAGCTAAATTTCTACAAGGGTGGAGAAAGAGAAATCTTACACTTGAAACATGGCAGACATTCCGAGACTCCCTACATAACCTGAATATCTTAGAAAATATCTTCCAATCGATTGAAGAACGAATTTCTCCATCATTAGGATCAGTGGGATCGGCAGAAAAGGAAATTTGTTTTATCTGTCATACTAACATTGCCAAAATGCCTTGTTTTACCTGTAAAAACCTAATTTGTACAATACATGCCCATGAAATTGATCGTGCTGAGTTGGGTACAGTGACTCTTTGCCCCAATTGTGTTAAAAAATTTTTTGGATAAAAAAAATTAGCCGATTAATCGGCTAACAGTCTCTTCTGAGATAGTAGTATGAAAGAGAGAACGCAACGACAAATAAGTTGCAATAACTATTCCAAGTCCAACAGTGATGACTGGTGCTATTGAATTTAATGGGGAAATCTCTATCACAAAAACAACACCAAAATCAGCAGCCCAATTAAAAAGAGCATTAGTGATCCAAAATCCCGTAAAATGGCCAATGAACAAACCAATTATTCCAACAAGCACTAGTTCATAGAAAACAGTCAAGAATATCTCTTTATTTGAAAATCCAAGTGCTCTAAAATTCACAAAATCATGTTTTCGCTCTGATATTGAAATTGAAACCGTAGTGACTGTGATTGAAACACCAAGCACTAATGCTGCTCCTGTAGCACCAAAAAGAAACGCACCGATACCTATTTGACCTATTTCTTTGAATGATTTTTCTAAATCACTTTTCAAGACCAATTTTGTAATAAGCGGATGATTTTCAAGGACCGCTTTTATAGATGACGAATTTTTGCTTTGGATAAAGATGCCATTTGCTTCAGACGTATTAAAGTACAGCAATGATCTGGCTGTAGAGATTGATATGTATAACGCTGATCCTGTCATTTCATTAAGGATACTGGCGATTCTAAAAGTATATTCATGTGCTAATGGATCATATAAATAAAGATCATCCCCTTTTTTGAGATTAAATTTAATGGCTAAGTCTTTTGAAATAATAATTTCTTGGTTGAGAGGAACTCCTCCCTCATCAAAGTTTCTCATTTTTGTTCCTGGTTGAAGCCCAATTACATTATAGATTTGTGTTAAGTCGTTTTTCAGTCGTATTGGAGCTGAAATAAAAGATTCATATTCCTCAAGCTCAATATCCTTAACCAATTGAGAGATTTCAGTCTCATTCTGATATGAACTAAGAAATACCTGAGCATCCCATGTCTGATAATAATCAAAGCTTTTTTCCATATTTGAGAGAAAACTAATGCCAGTAGTGGCTCCGAAAAACGATAAAGAAGTCGCCAATACAAGACCTAAAATAATGAAGGAGGCTTTTCGCTTTTCTTGAAAGATAGATCTGAGTGAAAATTTAGAAAGAGGTGAAAGGGTTTTATTAACTTTCAGGATTAATAATTCGACAATTGATTTATGACCAGAACGTAAAGATGCAAGTGGTCGAAATGCTTCAATAGGCGAAAGATTAATTAGCCTTCGTGAAGCAAGAAAAGCCCCCAAGATTATAAAAATTAAAACAAAAACGATATAACCTATTACAGGGATTATTAAATACCCTGTTGCGACCCCAGAAGATGTAGGAAGTCTCTTTATTCCTGCCATTTCAATATACATACCTCCAAGAGAACTCCCCAGAATGAACCCAAGAAAACCTCCAAGAACAGCACCAATACCTCCAATTATTGACGAATAGAAAAATGCACCTGATATAACTTCATTATTAGTAAAACCAAGTGATTTGAACAGAGCTAGGACACTCAATTCTTCCTCAATTACTCGTTTAAGAACAATCAATATCATTATTGCAGCAACCCCACTGAATAAACAAATAAAAATTATTGCCATTCCGGAAAATGTCGGTGCGATAGCACTTAAGAAACTATCCCTTCCATTAATCTGTAACACAGAATCAACACCAATCTGTGTTAAAATATTCTCAAGTAAGCGGTTCTTCTGTGTAGGATCAGGGAGATAAAACGCTGCTTGGTTTATATGTTGACTGCTATTTAGGTGACTAGTTAAATCACTCCTTCTCATCCAAATTACTGGCCCATCCCATCCACCATAAAATTCAGTAACCAATCCTGGTTCCATTAAGAACTCAGGAGACTCAACATAAGCGACTATTGTGGTATTTAACAACCCTATAGAGGTAATAATTGATAAATTACTCCCAAGTTCCCAATTCTGCTTTTGAGCGGTAATTTGATCAACAACTACTTGATTTGGAACTGCTGAATCATACAATCGGGTAATATAATTTGAATGATAATATAAATTATCCACCAGTAATTCTTGGTTCCGAATACCATAAAGTTGAACTGTAACAGGACTTTCTGACATATCAGAAAATGTTTGTGTCTCCAAAAATGATCTCAGTTCATATTGAGCCTCGATCCCTGTTTCTGATAATGTAGTAGTGATGATACTTTCCAGATAAGATGAATTTGATGGTTTGACTGTTAATAAAAGATGATGGTAGTGTAAACCATTCCATGAACTTTCTTCAATCTCCATCCAATTTAGATAAAGGGATGAATAAAGGATACATATTACTCCACCAATAATAATGATTAAGAGAATTGGGAGAGAACGTAATTTTCTGTTACGAATATCTCTGAGGGATTTTAGGAAAAATAAATTCATAGGATTTCGCACCTCCTCAGATCTCATCAATTACTGGTGGCGTGGTTAGTTGTGTCCAAAATTCCTTTTCTTTCAATGGGTCATAACTAGAAGTACCAAATAGCTGGCCATCACGTAGATAAATAGTCCGATCTGCAAGATAAGAAATACCCACATTATGTGTTACAAAAACAATAATCATATCAAAATCTTGGTTAATCTTCTGAAACAGCCTCAAAATCTTCCCAGTAGTAATACTATCGATAGATCCTGTTGGCTCATCAGCAAGAAGAATTTTAGGATTCTTTGCTAGTGCACGAGCAATTGACACGCGTTGTTGTTCTCCACCAGACAATTGACTTGGAAATTTCCTCATTTGATCTTGAAGACCGACTTCTGTGAGGAGCAATTTGACTTTCTGACGGGCCTCCTTTACAGGATTTGTAAGACGAGCAGTAAGCTCAACATTTTCAAATGCGGTTAAACTAGGAACTAGGTTATAGAACTGGAAAATAAATCCAACATTCAACCGTCTAAATTGGGTTAATTCTTTTTCTTTCAAACCTGTTAGATCAACTCCATCGAAAATCAGTTTCCCTGAGGTAGGTCTATCAATACCCCCCAGAATATTCAGAAGGGTTGTTTTCCCAGAACCAGAGGGACCCAAGACTGCAATGAACTCTCCTTGTGCAAGTTCAAGAGTAACTCCCTTTAATGCAGGGACTTTCAACTCACCCATACTATATTCTTTCGTTAATTCAGTGATATTGTAAGACATGTGTGATCACCATCAAGACATGTGATCAAAATTTGAGATAAATGGATAAGGTAAAAAGGAATTTTTTACCTATAATAATTTTGGTTTATATATTATTATAATCTGGATATTCATAAAATCCATATATATAGTCATGGATAGTGCTGAAAGGAAAATAGAGTAATATTATATAGAGTTAACTAAAAATTGATCTGTTTATCCGAAACCTAATAATTTTTTTGATTTTAATCTCAAAACATGAAATTTTAGGTTTTAAAAACTGATAAATAATATTGATTTAATTAGAATACTTTGAGGTAAAATTAATTAAATGAAAGAATGTTAGAAAAATCAAAAAAAGATCGGAAGTTATGTCTAGTCGTATAAAAGCAAAAATTTCAATGATCTTTTTAAACATTTTCTGAAAAAATCCTTAAAATTCCCAAGAAATCTGCAATAATAGATTAAAATAGCACCATATTATATGAATATAAACGAAATTCATCGAATTATTGCCTGAAGCTTAACCTGACAAGTTGGGCATATTTGTGTTTTCATTGTAATGTGATACATAATTCCACATTTTGGACATACAGCTAATAATTGAGTTTCAGTAACCTTTTCTACAGCTGTAAATGCATATTGGGTTGGTTCTACTTTCCTATAAGCCGTTTTAAGTCGCCTGTTTATAAAAAAATAACTTAGACCACCTGCAATTGCCAAAGAAAACAGTATTATTACAAAAAATTCATATATGTTATCATCAATTATTGGGGTGGAAGTTTGTGGAGGATTAAGGGGTTTGACTTTAATTATTTGCCCTGGAATCACACTTATATTAGAATCAATAGGTTTTTCTAAGTCTGAGAGCTTAATTAAGTAAGTTAATGGATTTAAGCTAAAATTATTTTGCCAATTTAATGGTTCGAGAATTATGAGCTCTGGAAAACATTCCCATCTATGGGAGGGGATTAACGATTCAATATATGTATATAAATATTCAACAGGTAGATCTAATACAATTATTTCTAATCCTTCAATAAAGGATTGATTCCATTCTAGAATAAACGAACTCGGGTGATCCACCACTTTTAGATGAAATTTCACGAAATCAGAGTCAGGGCTATCAAATGCTAGAACTAATTGAATGTTATCAATTTTTGAATTATTATCAATATCTGTAACAAACATACCAGCACATCCAATAAATTCAACCAATGCATCAGATGTAGAAAACGTTGCATCGAGATTAAAATTTCCTAGACCTTTATATGCATAAACAATCACAAGAATTCCTTGTGAACCATCGGTAGCCTTGTATGAAATTGTTTCTGGATAACTTTCTCCATAGGATTCACCAATTAGATTTAATTTACTATCAAACATAAATAAATCAAAATCTGTATAGGAAGGCCCTCTTAATTTTAACGTTATCTTCTCATTCCAGTGGACTGAAGTAATTATAGGCACAAGTTCATTTTCT
The DNA here is from genome assembly GCF_975850365.1 of Candidatus Hodarchaeum mangrovi. Lineage (NCBI taxonomy): Archaea > Promethearchaeati > Candidatus Hodarchaeota > Candidatus Hodarchaeia > Candidatus Hodarchaeales > Candidatus Hodarchaeaceae > Candidatus Hodarchaeum > Candidatus Hodarchaeum mangrovi. The sequence goes on from NZ_CDLCQJ010000030.1 coordinate 8,737, forward strand.
TCAATTCTCTTTGTTATACTTGGATTCTCATGTGAAATAACAATATCCGAATAATCTATTGGTTCACTCGCCTTATTCATTATGGAAATAGCATCTACCCACCCCGAATCAGTGCTAAATGCTGATAATTGGGAATAATCTGAGACCCATAATTCTGGACTCCAAGGGGCATAAATTGTCAATCCTGATGGTGATGTGAGAAGTGAGGTATTATAATGCTGATATACACATGTCTGCTCCATTTGCTGCATTATATCGGCTTTCAGTGTTGCTATTATATCATTGTTCACTTGATTGGTAACTTCTACCACTTTTAATATGTCTATTTGTTCAGCGAGTCCAAATTCGGCCATAGTTGATAATTCTGCACACATTGCTTCTAATTTATCACTTGACATTCCTTTAATGAACTCTGCCAATTTAGATAGCTCATTACTTAACCCTTGTATTTTTGATAGATCAATCACTCCCAATTGTGTTATCTCCATCGATAACTCTGCTTGCTTGAGCATATTCGAATAAGATTCTTCCACGATAATCTCTGCACACCGTCTTGGGTCATAATTAATTGGATCTATTTGACTATTAGCTGTCCGATCGCTTAGCTCCTCAAGAAAACTAGTATAATGAAAACCTGACAGTCCAATTGAATCTTCGGAAGCTACCATAAATTGAGCATATTCTCTGATTGCATATGCCACTTCAATACAACCCATAAAACAAGCATCAAATATGATCACATCTAATGCTTCAGGTAGTGTTGAAAGAGCTGATTTTAATTCACTCTCTGTTAGAGCGTCTCCAAAAGATCTATCGTCCCAGCATACGTTTTTTCGTTTTCCAAAGCATGTCTTTTCTATCTCCCCAAGAATACTTGGGAGAAATTCTTGCTGTCTTATAGTCTTTGTAAAATCTGTCCACTCCTCTACTCCTGTTTTCCATCCTAATCCATGATTCCAAATGATTAAGCAATAGTATTCTGCTGGATATTGGTTCATTGAGAATTCAATGAAATCCTTTAATGTTTGCGGATCTCCCATATTCTTTTCTTCACTGGCATCATCAAGGCTTATTAAATCTCCCCCCGCTCCTGGAATTCGAAATCGTTGACTCCTATTATACCTTAAATCATCTGTTTCTTGTATTAAACATGAATCCCATCCATCAAACTCGACTATCACGCATATATTTGATTGAATTCTTGCCTCCTTCATTTCCTGTAAATCATTCACTCCTGCCTCTTCCAAATTATTATCAGCAGCCATATAAACCATAATAGTCCATTTAAAAATATTCTCAATATCTCTATTTTCATGATAGTTATTTAAAGTCTTTAAATTTGAATTCGTGTTAATAGTTTTTTCAGTGTATTTAGGTACAGATTTGAATCCACTAGTAAATATACTTAATAGAATAATTCCTATTAATATGTGAATTAGTGACCCTCCCTTTGGTATTCGGATTTTACTCAAGCCTCTACCACCTCATTGAAATTTTACTACCATTAAAGTAATACGTTTTTTCAAGTATTTTAATATAACTATGTGTTGATATCTAACTTTTTCCTTATGCCTATACAATGTCTATTGAAGCTTAATTTTTGAAAATGCAATATCTGCAAAAATTATTTACTCCAATTTGATAATTTCTTCAATACTAGTTGAAATAGAGATTAAAAAATCATTCTTATTAAAATTACCATAATCATTTTATTCATAAATCTATACTTTCAATTACTTTTCCAAAAAGATGTGATAAAGTATGGTATATGATTTAGAAGAGGCTATTGAACTGCTATCACGAACTCCAAAAGTGCTCCGTGAGCTAATGGAAGGTTTGAATAAAAACTGGGTGAATTTTAAGAAACATGATGCTGCTTTTTCTCCCTCTGATGTTGTTGGTCACCTTATTGCAGGAGAACAAACTGACTGGATTCTAAGAATGAAAATATTCCTTGGTAAAAAAGAGTCAAAGAAGTTTCCACCTTTTAATCGGGAAGGCTTCGATAAGGCTTTAGGAATTGATGAACGTTTAGATCAATTCGAAACCCTTCGAAAGAAGAATATTGAAATTTTAAAAGAATCTGTAATCGATAATGACCTTATTAAAACGGGGATTCATCCTGAATTTGGTGAAGTCACATTACAGCAACATCTGGCGACCTGGGTTGTCCATGATTTGACCCATTTATTTCAAATCATTGAGTCCTTAGCAATCCGTTATAAAGAAGCTGTAGGCCCTTGGATTCAGTATTTAAGAATTCTGAATGTTTGATTATCAAGCTTTTGAGTCACAATAAATAAATTGAATAAATGTTCTTATACAAACAAATTCTAAAGTTTTTATTTAATCAGAGAGAATTAGCACTTCTTGGTGATCAATTGAAAAAAAAAATATCGCCAAAATATCTCAATATATTTTTTGTTTTACCATTTTTATTTCATTTAATCCTACCGATAATAAGAATAATTAATGAACCATTTAAGTTTGTTGGGATTGCTCCTTTTCTTCTGGGAATAATATTAAATATCTGGTCTTTAAGAGTACTGATGGAAAATACCACCACAATTGATTTCAATGCTATTACTACAAATTTAGTGACAACTGGTCCTTTTCATTTTAGTCGGAACCCAATCTATCTAAGTGGTGTTATTATTCTTTTGGGTATAGCCATATTCCTTGGTTCTTTAATCACGTTCGTCTTTCCTGTAGTATTACTACTGATTATGGATAAATTTTATATTCCTTTTGAGGAGAGGAAACTAGAAGGAATTTTTGGGGATGAATATTTGAAATACAAACAGAAGGTTCGTAAATGGATTTAATTTCTTTTTGACCATTACCACAATCAAAATGTTTTCAAATATATTCCAAAGGAATATTCTTGAGGAACAATAGATGATTTCTAAATCGAAGGAAATTATTAAGGGAAATTTACTAAGTCCTTTACCTATTATTTTAGTTGGTTCATTGGTTAATAGTAAACCAAATTTCCTTGTTATAGGATATAGCTCCCCTTTTGACTTTGGAAAATATACATTCTTCAGTTTATATAAAAAACGATACACACGAATTGGTATTCATGAACATCAAACTTTTAGTATTAATATTCCATCAGTAGACCTTATAAATAAAACAAATATATGTGGTACCAAATCAGGACGCGATATTGACAAGAGTAAGTTATTTACAATTTTTTATGGTGAATTAAAAACAGCACCAATGATTCAAGAATGTCCTGTAACCATGGAATTAAAAGTCGCTGATGTTATAGACTATGGTCGTAATGAGGGGATTATAGGTGAAGTAATCAATTCCTATGTTAATTCTGAATGTCTGAATAACGGTAAACTAGATATGAGAAAGGTTAACCCCATACTTTGGGCCACTGGTGGAGATTATAATTATTATTCCTTAGGAAACCGTCTAAATATTCCTGCTGAGTAATTTGCTTATTATTCTTAATTTATGAGCTGGGATTTGCCCTTGAATTGAGATCCGAACTAATAGATTTCAATACTAATTTAAATAACAAAACTATCAATCCATAGATGAGAATAAACAAAATGATTTAAGAGATTTAATAGGAAAAAAACATCAATGAGTTCAAATCAGATTAAAAATCACCTGGTGAAAATAATTGCCATTAAAAACACCTGAAGAATATGAAGAAAGCATAAAACGAGAAGTAAACTTATATATGTTTGGGGAAAAGATATCAAGATTCTGGGAGCATCCGTATTATCAGATAATAAAACCAAGTATCACCACTACGAAAAAAATCTATGAACTAGCACTAATCGATGAATATAAAGACATAATGACTACAACGTCGCATTTAACAGGAGAAATTATAAATCGTTTTACAAGTATACATCAATCAATAGAGGATTTATTAAAGAAAGTTGAAATGCAACGATTATTGGGGCAAAAAACAGCCTGTTGCTTTCAGAGATGTGTAGGGTATGATGCTGCAAATGCATTATATAGTGTAACATATGAAATTGACCAAAAATATGATACGGAATATCACATGCGATTTAAACAATACTGGAAGGAGGTTCAGAAACACGATTTATTTGTAGCAGGATCCATGACAGATCCAAAAGGTGATAGGGGAAAACGACCAAAAGACCAACAAGATCCTGATGCTTTTCTACATATAGTAGAAGAAAATGATAAAGGCATTATCGTACGGGGAGCGAAAGTTCATCAAACAGGCTTTTTAAATTCGCATCGTGCGTTGGTTATGCCTACACTCGCCATGAGAGAAGGAGAAGAAGATTATGCAGTAAGTTTTGGAATTGACACAAATGTTAAAGGACTTACTATGATTTATGGACGTCAAGCTTCGGATAAACGAAAACTAGAAGAGGGAAAAATTGATGTGGGGAATTTCAAATATGGCGGACAAGAGCTTTTCGTAATTTTTGATAATTGCTTTATCCCCCATCAGCATATCTTTATGAATAAGGAAATTGACTTCACCGGAGAATTAGTGAATCGATTTGCGGGATATCATCGACAATCCTATGCTTGTAAAACAGGGGTGGGTGATGTTCTTATTGGAGCTGCAGCTCTCTCTGCTCAATCACTTGGGGTTGCCAATACTTCACACATTAAAGAAAAACTAATTGAAATGATTCATCTCAATGAAACATTGTGGTGCTCTGCTGTAGCATGTAGTGCCAAGGGATTTAAACGCCCTGCAGGAAATTATGAGATGGACATGCTTCTTGCCAATGTCAATAAACAGAATGTTACTCGCTTTCCTTATGAGCTTGTTCGCCTTGCAGAGGATATTGCTGGAGGAATCATCTGCACTTTACCCTCTGAATCTGATTTGAAGAATCCTGATACTTCAAAATTATTAGAAAAATATCTTGCTACAAATGCTATCCTTCCTACTGAAGACCGATTTCGATTAATTCGCTTTATTGAGAGCTTTGCAATGGGTTTAACTTCGCCAAGTTATAGAACCGAATCTCTTCATGGCGCAGGCAGTCCACAGGCTCAGAGAATTATGATTGCTCGTCAAGGGGAGTTGGAAAAAAAGATAAATCTAGTGAAAGAAATTCTAGATATGAAATAAGATTAAAAGAGAACTTTCAATCCATCATATGCGAAACTTACACCTGGATTGTCATTTTCAATCTTTTTTCTTTCTGCTATAGTTAAACCAGACAATAATTTGCCATTGATCCAACGATGGTTTGAAAGATGAGTAAAAATGCATTCCTTATTGAATGGTTTGAGCTCTTCCCAAAATGCTAAAGCTTGATCTAATGAAAAATTTTGCCATGGTATTGTTGTAACTAACTCATCTACGGTCGCTTCCATGATAATAATATCTAAATTTTTCAATTTTTTTCTTGTTTCTTCCGACGGATATGTAGTATCTACAAGATAGGCAATTCGTTTATTATTGGTTAGAATAAACCCTATACTGTGATCAATATGCTCAGTTTTTATAACTTCCACAGAAAAGTCTTGTAGATTAAGCTTATCACCAACTTTAATCTTATGAATATTTAATGCTGGTTTTAAATAAGCCAATTCCTGATTAAAATGAAATTCAACTTCTTCTGGAACATAAATCTCAATCGGTTTCCATTTAGCTAGATTATTAACCTCCCGTAATGTTCCTAAGCCTGCAATATGATCATAATGCCAATGAGTGATCAAAATATTACAAATAGGTCGACATAGTTTTTCTCTTTCAAGTTGTTGTTCCAAATCAGGCCCAGGATCAATAATAGTCAATTCTTTTCCTATGACAGCAAGTGATGCTCTTGTTCTTCGTTCTTGAGGATGTTTTCGTGCAGATTCACAGATTGCACACTGACAAAAAAATAATGGTATTGCTAAAGGAGACGTGCCAAGAAATACTAATTCCAAATGTTTAGTCAAAAATAATCATCTCATTTTTTAAATAATTCTTTTAAAATTCCTAAAATTCTTTTTCAAAGAATTAAATGAAAAAAATATTATTATTATTTAGGTTATAAAGTTGCGACTAAGAATTTCGGAGAGCTGTTATTAAAAAATAATGAATATCAAGAAATAATTGTTATTAGTTGCTTAGTTAAATCCAACTAATACCTAAATTAAAAGGATATGGAAAAAATGACGGCAAAAGTTGCTAGAACAATGGTGGAAAAAGCTGGTGTAGACGTCAATAAATTACTGGATTTATTAGTAAAGAACGCTGCAGCAGAATTGACCACATACTACTATTATACCATTTTACGAACAAATCTAATTGGATTTGATGGAGAAGGTCTTAAGAAGATTGCAGAAGATGCTCGAATAGAAGATCGGAATCACTTTGAAGCATTAGTCCCCCGTATCTATGAGCTTGGTGGAAAATTACCAGAGGATATGAAAGCATTTCACGATGTTTCAGCTTGTCCTCCAGCATATTTACCAAAAGACATCTCTGATGTTAAAGAAATTGTCAAAGTTTTATTAAAAGCTGAACAATGTGCTGTTCGAGGTTACACTGAAATTTGCAATATGACTGCTGGAAAAGATCATCGCACTTATGACCTTGCGCTAGCAATCTTACATGAAGAGATCGAACACGAAGCATGGTTCACTGAATTCTTAGGTGAAGGTCCCTCAGGCCATTTTCTAAGACCCACAGGTGTTAATAGTCCTTATGTTTCAAAGTTCCTTCACTGAAGATTTACATCCTTTCTCTTTTTTTTTCTAAATTTTTAAATGTTAGTATGGAAGGGGAACTATATCCAATTTCAGAGTTGATCTATAATTAAGATAACCAATCAAAGAGTGGCAATCGGGGAATTCCTAGAAGATAATCTCAATCATCCAACAGCGGATGAAATTTACAAAGCAGTGAAAACTAAATTGCCTAGAATAACCAAAGCCACAGTATATAAAAATTTAAAGGTTCTTCTAGCTGAAGGATTGATAAAGGAAGTAAATGTGAAAGGAATCACAAGATTTGAAGCAAAAATAGATCCACACCATCATATTATATGTAAAAATTGTACCAAAATAATTGATTTTGCCTCTCAAGAGTTAACAGATTTTGCTCTGCAAGTAATTAGAGACCAGAAAAACTTTAAAATCCAGTTAACTGAAACAATTTTTTATGGAATATGCAAAAATTGTGAATCATGATCAACGGCTCATGAAGATTCATTCAAATCGATATTCATCCACATCAATAACTGGTCGAAAACCAACTTTCATATAAACACTGTTTGAAGTTGGATTGGCTAGATCAGTGAATAGGTAACAAAACTTTTTTCCACTTTTAAGGACCAAGTTACAGAGTTTTGCTACTAACTCAGTAGCATATCCTTGATATCGAAAATGAGGAGGAGTATAAACTAATGTTATAGCTTGACCATTAGGAGTACCTCTTGAAGTTCTAGCGATAGATACAATAGTACCAGATGCTTTTAAGACAAAAACGTCTTTTCTTTGGATTGATTTAGGTATAATCACTTCCATTCGCTGAATATTTCTGAGAATTTGTTCGTGAGGAGCATTTACATGAATTTCTTTAATAAATTCTTTCCCCCAACTAATAAGCAGCTCTTTATCTTCCTCAGAAGCCGATTCAAATAAAAATCTGTCTTGAATATCTCGATTGACTTCCTTTAGCTGATAGATACGTTCATTCATATATAAAACTGATTTTTTACCCTTTTTAACCTTCCAAAGCTCATTAAATACTTGAGCACCCTTTTTAAATCCAAGAATACCAGAAATTTCATGATTATTTCTAATTAGAAGATCAACTAAAACAGGAATCGATTTTAAATTACTGGTTAATGAAATAATCTGGTTGTAAGGGGGAGTTCTGATGGAAACAAGCACTATTTCCGAATTATCATAGATTAAGATTAAAACAGGGTCATGAGTTGGATCATAAGCATGAATATCAACTTTGAGTGCATCCAAGATACCAAATATTAAGTTATTCTCTGCTTCATGTTTTAATAAAAAAGAATAGCACAAATCGTAGAATTCGCTAACATTAGAGTAAAATTTCCCATACATTGATTCAACTCTCTTTTTTATCTAGTTTTATCACTCGCATCGCTTTGCTTAGATAGGAAAAATCAGCAGTTTCAGGGTCATCAGTCTTAGGATCCCATCCAAATGCATAACTGGAATATTTAGGATTTTTTCGTACCATCCAATTGAAAAATTCCTCTAACCTTTCACCTTCTAAAATTTCAATTTTAGGATGAAAGCTTCGAAAACCAACTTGTACCGAGACTTTTTCAGGATTTGATCTAATATTTTGAAACCAATGAGCCTTTTTACCATAACCTGCTACAATATGAATGACTCCGTCAATTTTAAAATATTCAACGGGAGTTCTTCGTTTTTTTCCTGTCTTATGGCCAATAGTTGTAAGTACTATGATTCTAAATCCAAATCCAAATAATGGGAGAATTCTTAATCGATAAAGTGGTACGACAATTTTATTCATTATCTTAAAGAGTTTCAGAAATTTCTTGCTCGATTTTGGATCAATAGTCATTCTATACATCCATGACCCGGGTTTAGGTATATTTTCGGAATTCGACATGAAAATTCACTGAAATCCTTAGAAATACCAATATAAATATTCTTTTGCATTGGGATCTATTAATGAAATACCAATTTAAGAAACCTGATATTTTTAGCTGAATCTATTCAACTACTCGAAGAGCAGAGGGTAAATCCATCCTTGTAAGCTTACGAATTGATAATAAGGGTATTAAAGTCACTAAAACAATACCAATCCCCAAGACCAAGAATAAACTTTCAGGATAGAGATAGGCAGCAAGATGAACCTCATTCATAGCCTCTGTCACTCGTATCTGGAGAATATCGATTACAATAGGACCAAAACCAAAGAACCCTAGGATAGTTCCTAAAATACCCATTATCAATGACTCCACCATTAAAATACGTATAGAAGCTCGAATAGGAGTCCCAAAGGCTCCCATTGTGGCTAGTTCTCGTGTCCGTTCATCAATATTGACTGAAGTAGTATTATATACAATTAATAATGCTAATAGTAAAACAACATATTGAAGAACCTCAAAGATTGATGTAAACATTTCGATAAGCTCTTCATATACTTTAACCATTTTTGTAATTGACTGAATCCCATTATATCCTGGTAGTGGGAAAAAATCAGTCTGAATCGTAGCTTCAGTCACCCCTTCTTTAGGAATGATCATAATAGAGTTGGCAAAATCTGTAAAATTAAAGATGGGGCTGTTTATGCAATCTAAAAAGACCCAAAACCGAATTTCACTGTCTTGGATACCAATTATATTAAATGTCGTATTTCTTTTTGAATAATGGATATTTGATTCACGAAAAGGGTGCTCAAGTATGATTTTATCCCCTAATTCTACTTTTAGATCACGAGCTGTTTCTTTGGAGATAATTATACCAAAGGATAAATTTTCTAATGTCAAATCATTCGAAGTTACTGGGGTCCAAATCGAGTTTGACAAATTAAAACATCTTAAAGTTATACCAAACGAATCTTGTTCACTATAAATTTTAACTGGGACTTGGATCATTGGAACAGCAGATTTAATTTTAGAGTGTGTAGTAATGTTAATTACTGGAGATAATGACGTATTGTACAAAGTATTTAGAAGGATATCAATACGGCTTTCAGAATCACCTTTTAGAATCTGTTGTTCACTATCCAATAGCAAAGTAGCACCATCTACAAAGCTAAACACTGCTATAAGTACACAAATCGCTAATGCTATACCCATAAACGTTGAAACTGTCCGTCTAAGGTTACGAGAGACATTACGAAAGGGAATTTGAGTAAAAATAGATCCTGGAATCTTTAATCGAGTAATAAGGGGGGTAAATCCTTTGCCTGTTCCTAATTTTGCCCCAGTTTGAATTGCATTTATTGGTTCTATTCGGGAAGCTTGAATAATTGGGATAATAGATGCTAAGAAAGGGATTATAATCCCTAGTAAAGTGCCTTGGATGAATAAATCTGTCACTAACCACTCCTCCCAAACAGGATAGGGTATAACATCTTTTATAACTGCACCCAATCTATTACCAAAAATAATAGCAAAAAAATAACCTACAATAATCCCTCCTACAGCGATTTCTAACGAAAAAATAAGATATCTGTAAGCTATCTTCCGAGGAGTCACTCCAAGACCCATATTGATACCGATCTGTCTTCTTTGAGAGTTTACAACTCTCGAAATTAAATTATATGTTCCAAAGGCTGCAATAATTAGAATAAGAAACGAAAAAATATAGTATAAAGCTTGATCCCCTGGAATATCCTCTTCCTGTGTTTTATAAGAGGGATGATCCTCTCGTTCTAGAAAATTAAAATTAATTTGAGGATAATATAGTTCAAATTGTTCTTCGATCTCTGTTTTCAACACAGATGCATCTGCATCAGTAGTTAACGAAATTAAAAGTTCATTTACAAAATTTATTTCAATTGGCAATCCAAGGGACTGCTTAAGAATTAATTGTGCAGTTTCTAGAGGTATAAATAATGCACAAAATGATGATTGAGCCATAAAAAGGTTTTCCTCAATAACCATGAAGAATTCAGGTGTTAATACAGAGCCAATGAATGAAAGTTCAAATCCTCCAGAGATTTTGATCAACTGATTGGTAGGTTGTAGGTCATAATAGCTGACAAAATTATGTTCGAGTAAGCACACATTTCCTCTTGTTTCAGTGAATTGAATATGTCTACCATTTGTAATATGAACCTTATTCACATTTAGGTGATCTGAACCTTCGGTTACATTAATACCGATTATTCGGCCATTAACCAATATGGTTTGATTAGATGTTGAAGCATTAACTGTAGTTGGAAAGGTTAATCGGTATTCAAGAGCATCAATCCAATTACCATGGGTGAGATTATTAGAGATAATAGCTGAAAAATCGTCTTGTTTAATCCAACTCCCTGGAAGAAGACTGATTTTTAGATCAAACATTTTAAGTAAATCATTGCTGCTAGTAAACGCATTCCACCGCCACGGTGTGGTACTACTGAGTCCTGTGTATATCCCTGTCCCTAAACCAATTATTAAAATAATTGCAATAACTTGGATCTTACGTTGTTTTAAATCACGGAATGACCAGCGAAGAAGAAGTGCTTTTGACCCCATTTTTTACCACCATAACTCTTCAACTGGAACTTTTCCATTCTTAGGGGGACCATCTTTAGCAATCTTCCCTGAATGTAACTCAATTACACGATCTGTTACTCTAGCTATTTCTCGATTATGAGTGACTAAAATGATTGTTGCATGTTCTTGTTGCTCTAATAACAAACGTAGTATTTGTTGTCCAGTTTGAAAATCTAATTCACCTGTTGGTTCATCTGCTAAAATAATTGGGGCATTTTTCACCAATGCACGGGCAATTGCCACCCGTTGTTGCTCTCCTCCACTTAATTGATGAGGAAAATGGTTAATCCGTTCTTCTAAGCCAACAGCTGTGAGTGATTCAATTGATTTTTGCTTTGATTTCTTTATTCGTGCCAAATCAGCAACATATTGAACATTTTCTAGAGCAGATAGTCCTGGGAAAAGATTGAATGTCTGAAAAATAAAACCAATATGCTTCCGTCGAAAAGCATATTGCTTATTTCGATTATATTTAGTAATATTTATTCCATCTAGTTTAATCAATCCATCGGTGGGTCGATCTAATGCACCAATGAGGTTTAAAAGAGTTGTTTTTCCTGATCCAGAAGGCCCAAGCAGTACTACAAATTCATTCTTGTCAATACTTATATTTATTCCATCTAATGCTTTAACTGTCATAGGACCCATTTGATAGTACTTGATAACATTTTCAAGATTTAACAATCAATTCATCTGCTCCAATAATTATTATTTTATCAACAGCTCTGAATTTTTGGTAAATTATTACTATTTATTAAAGTTAGTATCTGTTCACTACTTTAGAAGCGATGTAAGGAATAGTTACATTACTTACACACTTTTAAAAAGGCCATTGTCAGTAAAAATAGTAGAGGAAGAATTAACATAAAAAGTGAAATCAGATATGGCTTGGTATATACCTCTATATGGAATTCTAATATTATTTAGCTCAATTATTTTGATTATTTCAGCATTTCTTACTATTCCTTTGTTCAAAAAGACACATGAAGAATCTTTTTTTCATATGACATTAACATTATTTCTTTTTTCGATTTTTCTCCTAATTATTAGTTTGTGTACTATTTTTCTGCCAGAAAAGACAGCAGAAGCTTTCCAAGGGTTAGAAATAATGCAATTAACTCCAATGATAAGGTTTTATGCTATTTTGTTGAATTTTACGATTTTTGAATTAACAATATTTTATCTAACCCTATTCTCTAACCGAATTCACATTATTGAGAGATATTTTCCACTTATTCCTGCCTTCTTTCTTGGATGGGTGACTGCCTCCTTGATTGTTTCAAATACTATTTTTGACGCTCTACTCTTCTACAACCTATATATTATTTTGCTCAGTGTTTTGCTATTGGTTCTAATTATGCTTATTCGTCTTAGAAATGTCCGTGATAAATTCAAAACGGCTAAATATGAGCAGAAACTTTTAACACATCTTATTATCATGTTATTAGGCTATTTTATTTATCAGGCTGCAGACCTAGTTAGCTTAATAGGAATTCTATTCTCAATGAATCTATTCACAATTAATACCATAATTCAATTCGCATTACTACCTATTCTAAGCATTTTATTACTCCTTCAAAGTCGTTCTATCTGGAAAATTGTCGATTCAGTTAATTTTCCTTTATTACTTAATGAACTAAGTTAACTGCAAATAATTGGCTTTAATTCCAGAAGAAAAAAACTCAAATATCAGAGTAATAATCGAACGACTGGTGCTTGAATGGTTAAGACTTCAGTTGTTTCTGTCAGAATCCCAAGTGAGGTTAGAGAAAAACTTGATAATTATGGGGAAATCTTACGAATACGTCCCTCAGCAATCGCAGCATTAGTCTTGGAAGACTGTATTGATTATTGGGTTAAACAATACAGTGAACAGGCATTAAAAAAGATATGGGAGCAATCTCCTCGTTAGAGATTATCAGATTTTTATTAAATGAGAAGATAAGCATCAGTACCATTAAATATTAAAGTTATTTCTAATTTAATTATAAAAAATTAACAATTTTATAAGTAAAAAGATTTTAATGAATACAACTAAGAATCCAAGATGATAGAGAATTTAACAATGAAGTTTAAAACAGGATTAACCATACTAGGAATAGGAAAACTCAAACCCTCCACTTCAATAAAATTAGTTGGTTCAATTGGACTAGATCATATAGAATTCGATAAATCAGTTTTTACGGATTTAGAAAATATAAAACAGGTACTAAAGGTACATCAGACAGCTATTCATGCTCCATTTACCCCTGATTATGCATTTGATTTATCATCTCCTCTAAATGAAGCTGATCAGTTTATTACTTCTATTCAACAGTCTAAGGAAGATTTAAAAGTTATTGGAGTAGTAGTACATCCACCTGAAGAGCTAAATGAGCTTTTCTATAACCGATTGACACAAATCCCCTTTCCCCTTCTTGAAAACCTTCCTCATCAGTCTTGGGAGAATTTCATGAAATTCAGGGATGAAGTTAGAGAAAATGCAACGAAGCGTTTTGGATATTGTTTTGATATCCCACATTCCTTTATAACAAATGGAAATGATTTTTTAAACGTACCTAATGAAGTATTGACTGCTCTTAGAAAGAATTCAGGTTATATTCATATCTCAGGAGGAGATCGACTTCAGGATCAGCATTATGCCTTGATCACTGATGGAGATCTGCCATTCAATAAAGTTAAAACGTTTTTAAAAGAAATCAATTTCTCGGGAACAATTAATATGGAACTTGTACCTCGGTCTTTGGATGATGTATCAAAAATGTTTAAATCTGTTAGTATTATGTTAAGTGTCTCAGGAAAACGATATCAGAGCTTAAAAGCTAGATTGAAAACTCCTTTTGTCATGTACAATATGAGAGAATATAAAGAAAGGATCAAAGAGGAATTAAAGTCTATTAAAGCCCATTACAGAATCTAATTTCTAGAAAATAAATCCAGACACTTTTTCAATCTTTTTTAAAATAGACACAAATCGTGGTTTTTATCTGTAGCTTTGTAACTTCACACATAATTAAAAATACCTAAAAACCATTTATTCCAAGGATTTATCGAAAATTATTGGTAAAAGTGAATATTTGTCATCAAACGAAGAGATCAAAGGTTTATTTTCTTCTAAAACTTAATAATCGCTTATAAGATATTTCTAAGATTCCTTCACTTTCGATTAATCGCCCTGCAAACCATATTCCTATTAAAACCCATGCTAACTGTGCTACAAGACTGAACCAAGTCAATAATGTTATTTCACCCAGATTTAACGATAAATAAATCGCAAATAAATACCCCAATAAAGGAAGTATAACCAATATTATCTGCAATGAACTATCAATTATTTCTAAGGGTAAAAAGGCAATTATAAGGGTACTTACAAGAGGAATTATCACTAATGCGGATATTACCATATTTGCTTCCCGTTCGTCTTTAGCCATGAGACTAAAGACAACAGCTGCAGTTATAACCAATAGAGAAACTATTACCAATCCTAATAAAACGTAAAATATAAATATCCAGACTGACACATCTGCTTCTGAGGCAATAGTTACAAGTAATGGCAGGACTTCACTTTTTATTGAGCTGGGTAAAAGTATAATTCCTAAGATAGTCAATCCAATAAGCGTAATAAGAGTTATTATAGCATTGAATACGACTAAAACTGCACCATAAAAAAGTTTTCCTGCAATAATACTCTTTCGTCCGATCGGTTGAAGTATTAATGTCTCTAAGGTTTTCTGTTCTCTCTCAATTGTAACAGAGATCAAAACAAGTGATAGTGAGGGTATTACCAAAAAAATTATTGCATAAAGGGGAATAAGTGTAATAAAAGAAGAAGCTATACTCTCTAATCCAGATGATCCAGAGAGACCTTCTGGTAATACAAAGACTCTGTTCAGATTAATAGGTCCAGCATAAAAAAAAATAATTACTTGGTTAAATAATTGAGAGATATTTAAAATGTTACTAACAATGGTTTGAGCTTTAACATCAATATTATCGTAATAGAGATAATATTGAGCGCTAAAAGATTGATTAATTGCATTACTGAAGTTTGCTGGTATGTAGAGTAATACAGAGAAATTTTTGGAGAGAAGTAGACCATTAAGATTTTCCTCAGATTTATTTATGTACACATAATCTTTTGTTAAATTATTAGATTTTAAGAGTTTATAAAATTCTTCTCCCCAATTCAATCCATTAATACCATCATCATCTTGGATGACGATTAATTCTAGTGGTTCATCAATAACAGCTGCAAGAGGTGCCAAAATAGCTATAAAAAGGACAAAAATTAAAATAAAAATCAAAGGTGTGGTGAAAAGAAGGAAAATTCTACGTGTAGATTTAAATAGAAGCTTTATTTCTTTAGTTGCAATTATCCAAGCTTCGCTGATCATTAACCGATCACCTCATCCATTTCTCCCGTCCAACCTATCAAGTTTACAACAGCATCTTCAAGATCAGCATCAGAACCAGCATATTGACTTATTAGATTTTTAGGAGTTCCCTCTGCAACTAGAACGCCTTTGTTTAGAACTCCAACACGATCACATAATCGTTCAGCACTGATCATATCATGAGTAGATAAAATAATCGTTGTATTTCTCTTTTTTGACAGAATTTTAATTATTTCTCTTAGTTTTCTGCACGCAAGAACATCAATTCCTGCGGTTGGTTCATCTAGAAATAATATTTGCGGATTACCAATCATAGCTCTAGCAATCATTAGTCGACGTTTCATACCTCCCGAATAGGTTTCAACACGATCCTTCTTCCGATCCTCTAGTCCAACAAGTTTGATTAGTCTGGGGATTTGTACCTCTTTCTCTACATTACTAATCCCGCGTAATGAAGCGATAAAATCCAAGTTTTCTAAAGCAGAAAATTCCTCATAAAGTCCAGCATCTTGAGGTAAACAACCAATGTACTTTCTTGCGATACTTGAATTTGTGACAACATCATTTCCAAAAATATACGCATTACCTGAAGTACTTTTTATCATCGTGGTTAGAATTCTGACCGTAGTTGTCTTCCCTGCACCATTTTCACCAAGCAAGCCATAAATTTCACCTTTTTTGACGCTAATATTTAGATTTTGAACTGCTCGGACTTCATTATTTCTGCCCAAGTTATAGATCTTGGTTAAATCCTTCGTAATTATAGCATTCGAATCTATCGCCATCTTTAGTAATTTCCTAATTTTAATAGAATTTAATTAATCATGAGATTCTATAATTCTTAATCTTTATCAATATTCCAACATAATACTAAAATTATCAAACTATTATCTTAGTCCTTTTTCCTGATTCATTTAAAATGAGAGTTTTGTTATATTAAGAATGTTAACAAGTCTTTTCTAAAATTTGAAATAAGTCTAAGATCAATGGAATTCGGTATATTCTTTATTAATTTCTTTAAATGGGTTAAAAAAAGAATCCTGATTCTAAATCATTCTAGAACAGGATTAATTATCAATGATTTTTGCATTTTTAAGACTTTTACTCTATTATTGAGATTTCTTTCCAAAATAACCCCCAAACACCAAGAAACACGAGACGGTTAAATAAATTATAAATCGTTCTAGTGTCCCTTTCATTAAACCCAGAAATTTCACTGTGCTATCGACTTCTAAACCAAGATAAGGAAAGAAAATAAACAATAAAATTAACAAAATTAATCCACCTATACTTATGAATATAGGAATAGGGGAACGCTCAATCTTGATAACCGATATTAGAAAGAGCGCTGCAAACACAAAAGTGAAAGCAGTAAAGATCCCGTGAAAAGGCCGACTATTTTCAGGAAAGAGTCCAACACCAGCTGTACAAATGCCAGTCAATAACAATAACAAAGTAGAAAGTGATTCCTGGTATTCTCTTTGAAGAATATAGGAGCATAGAATAACACATAGACCTAGGATCAATACTGACGAATTAAAAATAAGTGCAGTATTTCCTACACCTAATGTACTGACATAGTGAACAGCTGAACTATAATTAAGAGCAATTCCTTCAGCAATTAGTATTGAAAGGATGAATTGAACAGATCCGACAAATAGTAGTAAACCAATCGTTCCCCTCAAATTTATCTTTTGAGATATTGCAAACATTTTGATTCCACCGATATATAGATGATTAGCAGAAGAAAATTGGTGTTTAAATACTGATTTTTGCCGATATATTTTATGTAATTAAGAGCTGTAATTTCGAAAACGTAGTTAAAATTCTGTATTATTCCAAAAATAAACCTTTAAAACTTTTTGGTTATTCGAATAAACGCTATTATCTGTAGTAATTGGTATTAAGAATTTTTTAAAAAGAGGTAGAAGGAATTACGTTTATTAATTCCAACTTACTAACCTTCGTTCACCTTCTAAAGAACGGACAGCGGTGACATCTTGTGTGACTTCTAGAGTTCCCCGATATCGTCCTGAATCATCACGAATAGCGAAGTAACGAATGTGAATGAACTTACCAGCCATATTAATCCAAAATTCAGCCATGTTTTTCTGATTCGCTTTAAAAGCTTCTATAATTTCGTTCACTTTATGCAAACTCTTAGGTGGATGACATTTTTGGACTTTTCTCCCGATTACACCTGGACTACGAGGAAATATTCGATCTTTACTATCTGAATAATAAGCTACTTCATCCTTTTCATTAATAAATGAAAACTCTATCGGAAGATTAGTCATTATTAGATTAATTTGTTCTAAAGATAACTTACCAGTCTGTAGAGACAAAGTTTCATCAACCTGAGGTTCTTGACCCCTATGATGAATAATTTCTGGAGTAATTGGAACCCAGATATTCCCTGGAATCACCCCAAAAGCGAACCCTATTTCCTCTTCTCCTTTTCTCACATTTTGCCAGTCAAGACTGGTTAATAATTCTAAGCTAGTTGGAAAGAGAATTGTCTCTTCTTTGAAGATCATATCCTCGATCTGTTGGGTCAAATTTTTAACATCAACATCCACCCCTTGGCGAAGTAGTTTACGAATTTCATCATGCTTTGCCCACATCACTTGTGAGGGACCCTCAAATTTTTTCTTTTCCAGCATGGGAAATAATTGATTTTCCAATCGGGTATAATGAATTTCGATTTGACCTAGTTTCTCTAATAATTCTGGTTTGGGTTGTTTGCGAATTTCTACAATTAACTCTTTAGCAACACGATTCTCCTCCATATAGGTGAAAACAGGATGGCCCGGACTTGTTAACGGTTTTTGATTCTCATTTAAGGCATCTTCAAAAATACCGACATGAAGATCACACAAAAGGGTTATTTGATCAACTGTTAACTCCCCAGAATTGATTAACTCTTGTTCCATGGAAGCAATATCCGTTGCTTCAATATCACCAATAATTTCTTTGAACCGTGCCTTTAATGAAGGTAAATCCCCTCCTGCATGGAGCTCTAAAACGAGTGCTTTCAACATTTCTCGTTTTCGAACATGTTCATCTTCCCAACCACTTTTTCGGGCATCACCAACCTTGGTTTCTATTTTAGTGCCTGTTTGTTGTTCAATCTGATTAGAAAAAAACATAATAACAGATTTTATGTCACGATTGATCATATCAGCGACATCAGTTAATGTTGCGCGTCTACCAACTGTCTTACGAAGGATTGGATTCCGAAACCGTTTTAATAGAGGATCTAATTCTACTAACTTTTCTTCTAAAAAAGGAAACTTGTCAATTAGCTCTATAACTTTGGTTGCTTCCGATAATACAAATTTAGACAAAAATTTCACCTTGAAAAACAATTTAATTAACAATTGATAAGCTTTATTTGAGAGGATTTAAATCAAAAATATGCCTTTAAATAAAATTTCAATTTGAAAAACCCAAGTTTAGTTTAAATAAATGAATGAAATGTCATTAAAAAGACACAGTAAATAATTAATTCTATATTATTAAAAATTCGAGTCAATCCAGACAATAATACTATCTCTCACCTTACGAAAAGCAGAGAGTATTTCCTCATCGGTTCCAGTGGTTTGACTTGGATCAGGAAAACTTTGATGCAAAATTTTTTTCCCATACGGGAAAAAAGGACATATTTCTTTAGCTGTATCACATACAGTTACAATATATTCTATTTCTTCATTTAGGAATTGATTTACATGTTTTGATTTGTGGTTAGAGATGTTGATTCCTATTTCTCTCATAACTTCTATAGCTAAGGGATTTACAACGGTTGGTTCAGTACCAGCACTATAAACCTGATACTTATTTCCTTTTGTATGGTTTAAATACCCCTCAGCCATCTGGCTTCTCGCACTATTATGAGTACAAATAATGAGAATTTTTTGCTTTTTAGAAGTTCTTTTCATAAAAAGTCTCACTTGTTAATCATTTTACCTAATATCTACTCACTTTCCTGTTTTTATTAACCTGATTTATTTGTTTATATAATATAACAGAGTCAAAAGTATCTTTCTAAAACTGTAGTAAATTAATTAATAAATTCCCATTATCAAATATAACGGATTTTAATAAACTATTATCCTATGAGGATTGATATAACGTTCCGTCGGGCAACACCCAATGATTTCAACCATGTTAAAGTGATTTCGGAAAGCGTGTGGAACCAAGATTACCTTATCACTAATTTTTTTTATATTTTAGAAAATCCTGAGAATAATTTCTTTGTTATTGAACAAAATGGGAAACTTGTTGGATGTATTAATGCAAGAATATATAATTTTGAAGATAAATTAGGTTATCTTGAAGCACTACGAGTAAAATCTGACAGCCAAAATCATGGGATTGGAACATGTTTAGTTTCAGATGCTTTAAAGTTCCTGTCTCAGAAGGAAATTAAAACTGTTTATTATGTTACAGGCTTTACAAATGAACCATCAAAACAGGTAGCTATGAAAAATAAGTTTATAAAAGTCTTTGAATGGCCCATTGGGTATATCAAAAATCCATTAGAACTTATATCTGAAAATTTTGTTGTTAAGAAATCTATTGAACCGTCTTCAACTGAAATATTAGATTTCCTTAAAGAGAATGAATACCAATGGGTAAATATGATTTGGAAATTCTTCCCACTCTCAAGTTCTACACTAGTATTCGCTAAAGAACTATCAAATTCTCACTTTCTATTTTCATCTAATAAGGATCTTTTATCATTAGTAACAATTTCACCACAATCTGAGGGAATCAGATTAACTGGGAATTTGATGGGAAAACCAAATAGGGAGGCTTTAATCAATTTATTACAGCAAATAAACTCCATCTACCCTTTTAGGTCTATAAATGAATGTAGATTTATTGTAGAAGAAAAAAATTTAGAAATATATTCAAAAATAGATTTTATGGATTTTCAAGCCAATAAAGCATTAATATTGTTTCAAAAATCATTAACCACAGGGATATAATCATTTTATTAATTCTAAGCTACTGGGAAGAAAAGTTTGACTATCAGGGAACCCTTCTCTTACCATATTTTAGGGATAAGAAGATAAGGAACCTTGTTAATATAATTAGTTTATCCTTTTAGATAATTAATTATTGCTTTTTCCTCATATGTACTTCTTATCGCTATCACTCTAAATAATTGATTGAATTAATCCATAAAGAATAAAAGAGCTTGTAATTAACCTTCAATAGAATTATATCTTAATATTCAAATTTTAAAAACTCGGATGTGTAAAAATCGCAAATCGTTCCACATATCAAGAAATTAAAACCTTCAGCAACCCTGGCAATAAACGAACTTGTATTAAAAAAACGTTCACAAGGGGATAAAGTTTATCATATGGGATTTGGGGAGTCACCGTTTCCAGTACATGAATTTATAAAGCAGTCTTTGTGTAGAAATGCTGATAAAAAGAGTTACTTACCCACTCAAGGCATTTTAGCGTTAAGAGAACAAATATCTGAATTTTATAAAGAAATTTTCAAACTAAACTATTCAGCAGATCAAATTATAGTAGCTCTGGGAAGCAAATCGCTTATATTTCATTCTATTGCTGCTATAGATGGAGCTTTGCTTCTACCCACTCCTTCTTGGGTCAGTTACCAACATCAAGCATATTTAGTAAATAAAAAAATAATTTATATGCAAACTTCTCCCGATAATTCATACCTTTTAACACCAGAACAATTATTGTCGACCTTAGACCGATATTTTAAAGATAAAAATCAACAAAAGGTTTTACTCTTAAATTATCCTTCTAATCCAACAGGTCAATCCTATTCACGATCACAATTAGAAAATTTGGTTCCTATTCTCCGAAAAAACAATATAATCGTCATTTCTGATGAAATATATTCTCTCATTACTTATAATAATCATAAACATCACAGTCTAGCCCAATTCTATCCTGAAGGAACCATTGTTAGTGGAGGATTTTCAAAAGATAGATCACTTGGAGGATATCGATTAGGAATTCTACTATTACCGAAGTACCAAAATGACCTAAAAAGAGCCATACTTTCAATAGTGAGTGAAATTTGGTCATCTGCAGCATCTCCCATCCAATATGCTGCTATAGATGCCTACAATACAGATTCTGTAATGATTGACTACATTAAAACTTGTACAGAAATTCATCAGTTAATGACTGGATATTGTTACAAACGCTTTTCCAAAGCTGGTATTCATTGTCTTCGCCCAAAAGGGGGTTTTTATTTATTTCCAGATTGGAATAATTTTACAGAGGAATTAAGCACATTAGACATCACCACTGGAAGAAAACTTGGAAAATTCTTATTGAAGAAGTATGATATAGCGACACTACCAGGTTCAGAATTTGGGATGCCCAGAAAACATCTAAGTCTTAGAGTTTCCCCAGTAGATTATAATGGAGAACTTGTTTTAAAAGAATTTCAAAAAAAACCTATTAAAACAGATGGAGAGAGTGAAGATTTTCTAATTCGAAATGCTCCCAATATTAAAATGGCCTGTGATAGACTAGAACAGTTTACATCGTCTTTGTAAGGTCTAATATTCTATTTTTCTTTAATAAAGTCATTGATCTTCTAGAATATGATATTCTTCATCATATTCCGATAAATAATCTCCAAATCTTTGAAGAGGGTAAGGTTGCTGCTTTTTCATATCTAACATTATTTGATTATATGGTTTTAAATAATAGGGCATCTCTTTTTCAAAGAAGAATCTTTCTGAAAAAACTGGTTTTAAGTCACTTATCCAAACAGCATCAGGATCATATTTAGCGAAGAAAGGACGATTCACCCATTTAGAGTTTCGACTCTGAATAAATCGAAGTACAAATACTCTTCTCTGGAATTGCTCAGAAACTCCCATAATTTCAATTTTTCCAGGTGTACACGACATTGATGGCCCTCTTACCGTACGAGCTAATCCGCTCACTTTAGAATAGGCATTCTTAAAGATTTGATGAGCTTGAGCTAAATTTACATTAAAATAATGTTGAGCTCCAGTATCGCGAACTATAAACATATAATAAGGAATCATACCTAATTTTACTTGCTGTTTCCATAATTTTATCCATATTATAGACTGGTCATTAATATGTTTCAAAAGCGGTGATTGGGTTCTTATTTGAGTACCAGTTTTTTGTATGTTCCTTACCGCTTGTGTCACAACTTCAGTTTTTAATTCATTGTAATGATTGAAATGTGCCATAAAAGCCAAATTTACTCCTGAGTTTGTAACTTCAGAAAATAAATCCAATATTTTTTCAGAATCATTATCAGAAACATATCTATAAGGCCAATATGTCAATGATTTCGAACCAATTCGTATTGAACTCAAATTAGGAAGATCAGCATCTAACAACGGTTGAATATACTTACGGAGGGTATCACTCTTCATTATCATTGGATCTCCCCCAGTAATCAAAACATCAGTAATATATGAATTGTTACTCAGATAACGAATTAAATTCTCTATTTCTTTTGTTCCAAACTTTAAACCGTTCAAATTCACAAACTGTGGCCATCTAAAGCAAAATGTACAAAAAGCATGACAACTTTGTCCTTTCAATGGGAATAAAAGGATAGTTTCCCTGTACTTATGCTGCATTCCCTGTAATCTTTTACCAAAAAGAGAAGGCACATTATATTCTTTTTGACCAGCAGGATGAGGATTTAACGCATATCTGATCTGTCTTATTACTTTGAAAATAGCTTCTTTTGAACCTTTATCTATAACTTTTTTTATTTTGAGATAATGATTGGGAGAAAGCATCTTTTTTTGAGGAAAAACCAGTTTAAAGATTGGATCATGATGATAATTATCCCAATCGATTAATTCTTCAATTATATAATTATTAGCCTTAAATGGAAGGATGTGAGCAACAATTTTCATATCATCAATTAGCTGCTTCTTTAGTCCTTTAGCTTCCCCGATTTCGTCAATTTTCTTAAATGTTATGGGAATATACTCTTCACTCAGGATCTTAAGACCTCCTTTGGTTAATTAAGAAACTAAACTATTTTTACCAAAATAAGTCTCTTAAAAACAAGAAAACCGATTCATCGATTATTTAAACCGATCTGAATAGAAACCTCTGTTTTAAAATCGAATAACTTCTTTTAGAAAAATAAGTTCTATTTATTCCTATTAAGATTATTTAATGACCACTAAATTTTTTTCATTTAAAAAGTTTTATGCTTTGAATTTCATTAGATACGTGTCAACAAAAAAATTATTATTTTGGAAAATTAAAGAAAATTAGACTAAATTATCTTCTAGATGATTAATTCCAGTTTTTTTAAATATTTCGGAATAAATATCACAAAATATAAGTATTAAAGACCTCTTGAGTTATTTTTGAGCATCTAGAGAAAGAAAATTGCAATAAAAATGTCTGAAGACTTTTTCTAAAGAAAAGACCTTTGATGTCATTTTCACTGAGGTCTCTCTCTCATAAAATTAAAAATTTGCATATTAATAAAGAAAAAAAGAAAAAATTTGAGTGAAACAAAAAATGCAAGAGAATTTAGTATATCATAACGAGAATAAACGAAAATTTTACAATCAAGTAAAAGAATTACCAACTGGAGAGAAATATATGGGGATGATTATTGGAGGAAAACATCATTGGAATTATAAAGATGGAAATTGGAAGGAAATGAAAGTAGCTCCAGATCAATGGACTTTTTCATTTAGCTGTAATAAATATCGAATTCCAGATGCCCCAGAAGGAACAGGAGCGCTAAATAATACTCAATTTAGATGGTTTATTGTCGCAGATCAGCAGGTTACAAAAGTCAATGCAAATTGTTATGAGACAGAAATGAAAGGGATAAAATTTAAAGTCGCCCATAAACGCCCTTATTGGAAAAACTGGAGTTATGAATATCAAAATGTAGAATATGAGGATATAATAATCAAATTCCTTGAGCAAATAATTGAAAATCTTAGAAAAAGAAAATAAGATCTAAAAAAACTGAATCAGAATGTCCATTCAATCTCTTGAAGATAAGTGATAAAGAATAAAAATGAGGGTTTTTAGCTTTTATTTAAAATCAGGAAAAAGTGTCTTTATCTATGCCTATAATAATTGATGATTCCAAAAAGGATGAATTAAAGATAATTCAACGCGGGAGTACCTCCCGAGCATTATTTTTCTTTATAATGGGTTTAATAGCTCAATTATTGCTTATTTGGGGATACTGGAACTTTCTAGAGGTCGCAGGCCCTTGGACTTTTTTCTGGCTTGGAATGATTAGTAGTGAATTTTTTCCTTTCTTTCAAACCCTGTTTCTTTTTGGTGGAGGCTGTTTTCTTATTACTCTTCGAGAAGTGGGTTGGACTGAACTATGGATAATTAAAAAGGATTTATTCCCCGATTCAGATGGAATTCAGAATATAAAGATGTTATTTAGATGCCCAAAAACAAAATCTATCTTTAAAGACCAGATTACGACGTTAAGGCTTCATGTAGTACCATTAGATAGAATAAAACTCTATAATCGCTATCAAATTGAAATAGACTATCGATTGACACCCAATAGTTCATTAGAAAGTGAAATATTATACAAAGATGAAGGAGAAACAGCTAAATCAAATGTATTTCGCCTAGCACAAAAAATTCAAGAAATCTTAAAATTAGAAATACAAAAAACCGAAGCTGAACCTCAAGTTCAACCTTAAAAAAAGAAAAAAAAGGGAATGGAAACGATTTCCCCATTTTATTAGAAATATCTTGTAGGATCTGCCATGCCACGTTTCCTTGGTTTAGTAGATAAGGTCTTGAATTCATTACGAAGTTCAGTAGGTAAACGACTGGGTTTTTTGAATCCTTCGATTGAATCTTTTGCAAAAGAATAGATGAAAGACCGAAAAGCAACTTTCATGGGCATTGTTACAACATTATACGGCAAAATTCCAAGAATCAAAAAAACAATAGCAAAGAATATACCAAAACCAAGTTGCTGGCCGACTGCTAAACCAAAACCAAATCCAATTATAACCCATAGGAAACAATTAATGATCGCAAAAATGAATGTAGCCAACCCAAATCCTGATTCCCCTACCAATACATCTAATAAGGCATTCCAAGTTGTTTTCGCGGAATCCTTGATGGAATCTTTTAAACCTCGTTTGTTCTGAACAATTGAGATCAACGTGAAATAGTTTAGAAACATCCAGATTGCTCCGAGAATGGAAATAATAATGCTTGCAAAAGCTGCAAAAACAACTCCTGCTACAACAGCACCCATATCTTGTCTTCCTTGTGTTGTTCTCATTCTTTGAGATCTTCCACCTCCTGTAGCTATTTGCATAATCAGCTTTACTGTTGCCATTGCAAACGCAAACTTGATGATAATAGGAAAAACTTGACGAACATCTTTCATTGCTGAATTTAAGTCTGGGTCTAAACCTCTATACCAATCGCTCGCATATGAAATAACACCAGCAGAAAGACTATAGTAGACTCCAAGATAAACAACCAAGTATATATATTCAAAGATAATTGCAACAATAGTTCCTATCATGCTTAATTCGGATTCACCAGAGGTATTTTGGACTGAAAAAATGTTTACAATTTTTAAGAATCCAAACAACATGAAAAAACCAGTGATTATACTAAAAATTCCTAATAAGAGCGGCATTGCTAGAACTGCCTTCTCATCTAGTACTAGTTGAGCTGAAAATTCAACAAATTTTCCACTGCGTTTAATCATGGTAAATTTCCAAATGACAAATATCAGAAATAGTACTCCTAGACCAGCAACAATAATACCAATTAAAGAAACAGCAGCTTGTTCTTCACCAGATAGCAATAACCCTCCTCCAGCCATAATTGCCCCAAAACCAATCATAAACAATGGAAAAAGGATACAGACCGCTATTGTGACTTCTTGAGCAATCTTACTCATGATCCATACAAGTATATAAGCTAGAATCAAGGTAACTACCAGAAAGATTAAACCAAATGCAATTAACAACGGTAAAAATGGTAATGATAATGGGACTAATACAGCTAGACCACTTGATATATCTTCTAGTACACTCGCATTTGCTGGATCTACAATGTAATCTATGAAAGCATAAGTTCCAAAAGCATACAGCACAAGAGCTATTAGTAAATACAACAAAGAAGGAATACTGGAGAACTCCGTTTTTATGTCAGGTTTTTTGTAACTTGATACACTCAATAAATCTCACCAAAATTCTTCATTTTTATAATGTATATTATTGTACCTCCCAAGGTAGTATTAATGAACTATTCAATCTTAAAAAGTTTTGGAGTTTTATAATTAAACTTGGTCACTATTTTTAGAATTCTCTTTCAAAAGCTTCTAAAAAAAAGTTTTCAAAATTCTATCTTAAATAAAAGAAATCAAAAGATCTCCAAAATCAGGAGGGTACCAATGACCTAAGTCTGGATATTCGAGAAACTGGCATGAAATCCCTCCCTTGTTTAGCATGTTGACAAGTTGTTGAATACTCTTATGAGGAACAGCTTCATCTTTATCACCCAAGATAATCATCCCTCTCAAATCTTCATTCTTAGTATCTTCAATTAGGGGTTTCCATCTTTCAGGTTCGTTCATCCACTGACCACCAGGTGCTATTACAATAAATTTATGTACACGAATAGTACTAGTAAGTGCTAACCAGATTGCTAGCTCTCCACCAGCTGATAAACCACCTACAATAGTTCTCTCTAGATTAAGTGAATTCTCTTGGTCAAGTTTATTTAAATATTCTTTAATTTGAATGGCTGCAGACTCATGATCAGGCCAATATGCACTATCTTTGCCTGACCAGAATACATTTGTTGATCGAGGCATTCCTAAAATATACCCTTGGTTAACAATATTCTTCCAAGATTCAAATTCTTCCTCAACAAAGCCACTACCAGCATGAAGGGCTAACATTAATGGATAGGGAGGATTCACATTATCAGGAATAGCTGTAATATCATAGACTTCCTTTAAAAATGGTTTAGAACGTTCTATGCTCTGATTCAGTAATTTTTGAAACTCGGGAAGCTCCTGAAGTGGTTGTAACGATGGACTCTGTCTTAAAACATATTCTGAATACCATCCCCCTTCATCAAGAATATTACGTAATAATTCGATTGCTAGGTCATACTGATTTAATTTGGCTGCAGCGCAAATCTGAGAGTAATAAAGTGCAGGTTTGCCGTAAGAAAAGTTCTTATGTTCATTTTTTATTAATTCAATGACTTCTTCATATTTTCCAGCGTTATATAGCCTATAAATTATTCTTAAAAGCTCCCAATATTTTTCGGGATTCATAATTCATCCTTTCAGCCGGTATGGGTATACTTAGGGTTCTGTTGACCATCAGATAAGATATCTTTGAAATTTGGAACTTTTATTTTGTTTGAACA
>NZ_CDLCQJ010000031.1:0-4847 GCF_975850365.1 Candidatus Hodarchaeum mangrovi
CAATTATAAAACAAGAAAATCCTAATATTGTCGTTGCAGGCGCTAGTTTATATGCACAAGAAATGATGCCTCGTTTAGCTGCTCGGTTTAATAATGCAATTTTTGCTTCTGTAAAATCCCTTAAAATCGATGCTGACAAAATAGAAGCAATTCATCCTCTCTTTGAAGAAAAATTGTTTGTTAAGATGGAAGGTGATCTCAATAAATTAAATTTCGTTACTATTCTTCGAGGAAATAATCCCGAATTAGAACCTGATGCTTCTTTAACAGGAGAGGTTATTAATTTTTCACCAGTAGTTGATACAAAAGATAAAAGGGAACATTTTATTGAAGAAAAAATGGCTAAAGTATCTGTAGATATTACTAAGGCCAAACTTTTAGTTTCTGGTGGTCGTGGTGTTGGTACCAAAGAGAAATTTTCTATAATTTTTGATACAGCTAAAGCATTAGGTGGTGAAGTAGCAGCTAGTAGAGCAGCAGTAGATGCTGGATGGGTACCACATGATCATGAGGTTGGTCAGACTGGAAGTACTGTAAATCCTGATATTTACATAGCATGTGGAATTTCTGGTGCTATTCAGCATCTTGTTGGAATGCGAAACTCTAAAACAATTATTGCTGTAAATACTGATGAAGAAGCACCAATACTAGAGATTGCTCATTTCGCGATTATTGGAGATCTTCATGCGGTCCTTCCTGAATTAACAAAACATGTTTAGACTATCTAAACTGTTTTCTTTTTTCTTTTCTGAAATCAATTTTTGCTTTACTAGTTTAATGACCTTGAGTGTTATTAAACAGCTGAATTATAATCGCCAAAACTTCAAATAAGTTTTGTCAATAACAAGAAATAATTTCCGAAAAAGGACAATAGTGTTGGAACTGCTTTATATCTTCTTGATTTAGAATATTTTATGTCCTCCTAAATACTTCTAAGAATCCTCAAGATTATAAGCAAATTATTCCTTGCAAAACAAGTCAAATGAAATATGGGTTTAAAAATGTTTCAAGAAATTCTTAAAATATTACAGGAATGGTTTTGGACCGCAGAAAGAAAAATGTATTGGCCAAAAGGGATTGAACCCTATGGTCAAGTTATTACTAACTTAATTTACATCAGTGCTTTAATTGCAACTATAATAGTCATCATTGGCATTTATCGTGGGATACGTGTTTGGTTTCATGGGAGATATGATAGATCTGATCAGAAATTTTTCTCATTTTTTGTTTCTGTTGTGAAGAAGGGGTTTAAAAACCTTTTTTCACGCTCTTTCCTGAAAAGGATCTATTATAGCATTGGTGGAGGAATATTTAAGCGAAATACTCGGGGAAAAACAAGTTTTGCAGCACATTTAATGATTATGTTGGGTTTTCTTGGAGCCATGATAGCAACAATAATTGCAACTATACATGAATATATTTTTCATGAAAAGTTACTTATTGGACCAATATATTTGGCTTACTCATTTGCAGCTGATTTTGCAGGAGTACTTCTTTTCTTAGGAGTTTTGCTTGCAATTATTAGACGATATGGTATTGATCGTGATTATTATCCTCGCGCTGGCTTTGAAGATTTACTCCTTTTACTCCTTCTCTTCTGGGTAGCATTTTCAGGATTTTTTGTCGAAAGTACAAGAATTCTCTATGGATTAATTAACACTCCTGATTTTATTGAGTTTGAGTGGGTATCATTTATTTCAATGCCAGTAGCACAAATAATATATTTTTTAACACCAAATATTACCAATTCACAAATTTTTGCGCTTCATAGTTTCTTTTACTTTACTCATCTGACAGCAGCGTTTATTGGAGCTGTATATCTTACATTTGGTAAATTTTTCCATGTAGGTATTGGGATTGCAAACATACTTCTAAAGGATATTGAGGTACCCAAAGGACAACTTAATTTTCTGGCAGAGGGAATAAGTAAAATAGAAGATTTCTCCTTTTACCAACTCTTGGAAGCTTCTGCTTGTATGAAGTGTCATTTTTGTCATAATTATTGTCCTGCTCAAGACTCAGGGGAACCACTTTCCCCTTTGAAAGTTATCCAGAATATTCGTGATTGGGGAAAAAAGCAATATGGATTGATTCGTTCTCATAAAAATGTTCCTATACTAGCTGATAATCAAGAAAAATCTGGTTTAACTGAAGATGTTTTATGGGCTTGTGTGACCTGTTATGCTTGTGTCAATGCTTGTCCTCATATGATTAATCACGTTGATATGATCGTTGGATTAAGAGCTACACTTGTAGAACAAGGATTAGTTCCTGGAACTTTTACTACAATGCTTGAATCAGTTTATCAATATGGGAATGTTTGGAATCAACCTAAAAGAGATCGAACACAATGGTTAAAGGAGGGAATCCTTCCTAAAATAAAAGATTCAGAGTCAAAACTTCTTTGGTTGCCAGGGGATACTTTAGCATATGACCCACGAAATCAAAAAGTAGCTCGTGCAACCTATGAAATATTTAATAAAATTGGGCTTGATTATGGAACCTTTGAAGACGCTGAAAAGAACGATGGTAATGAAATGCGTCGAATAGGAGAAGAAGCCCTATTCCAGATGCTTGCTGAAGAAAATATTCAGATGTTTAAAAAACGAGAGGTTAAAAGAATTGTGTGTTCATCACCTCATGCCTATAATACAATTAAAAATGAATATCCCGAATATGGGGGAAAATTTGATGTTGTACACATAAGTCAATTACTTTCTGAACTGTTTGAAGATGGTAGACTTAAATTTTCGAAAGAATTAAATTATGATGTGGTTTTCCATGATCCGTGTTATTTAGGGCGGTATAATAATATTTTTGATGCTCCTCGAAAATTGCTTCAGGCTATACCCGGGATTAAACTCTCTGAAATGCCAAATCATAAACAGTTTTCTTATTGTTGTGGAGGTGGTGGAGGAAATATGTTCAGAGACACCCCTGAATGGGTAGAAATGCGTATTTCTGAACGACGGGTTCGAGAGGCTAGAAAGACCTTTAATGAATTTAAAGCAGATAATGAAAAAAGTACTCAGAGGAAAAAACTATTGGTAACTGCTTGTCCTTTCTGTATGTCGATGTTAACTGATGCAGTAAAAACACAACAATTTGAG
Source organism: Candidatus Hodarchaeum mangrovi (assembly GCF_975850365.1). Lineage (NCBI taxonomy): Archaea > Promethearchaeati > Candidatus Hodarchaeota > Candidatus Hodarchaeia > Candidatus Hodarchaeales > Candidatus Hodarchaeaceae > Candidatus Hodarchaeum > Candidatus Hodarchaeum mangrovi. Next base: position 3,111 of record NZ_CDLCQJ010000031.1, read on the forward strand.
GAGATTTTCGAGGTAAAAGATCTTGTTGAAATTATAGCAGAAGCATTAGCTGATCTTCCATTAGTAAATTATAGTTTCACATGAGATGTATATTAAGAACAACACACAATTCATTATCATTCGGTTTGATACCAAACTCCTTTAGATATAAGAGAGAGCAACCTAGAAGATACAATTACACAATTATTCATTGATGTGAGTAAGTGAATCTAATGAAATTAGAACCAATGATTTACACAAAAAACATTGAAAATTCAATTAAATTCTATCGGGACATTTTAAGATTTGAAATAGATGAATATTATCCAAATAATGAGAATCCTACATGGATCGCTGTTCGTATTGGAAATGATCGTTTTGGTATCGGAAGAACTTTTCCTGATATTAACCACAAGCTCCACCCAAGAGGGATTGATGGTTCTGGGGTTCAATTTTATATTAAAGTTACAGATGTAGATGAATTATATAAAAACTTTCGAGATAAAGTAGAAATAATTGATGATATTGAAAATAAGCCCTGGGGAGATAGAGAATTTACATTCAAAGATCCAGATGGATATTTATTATCATTTTATTCAAAAATTAATTAAAAAATCATAAATTGTCCAAATTATTGCTTAAATGATAAAAAGCATAGAGGTTTATTAAAGGAGATAAGAATAATAATTAAATTATTTTCTTTAAAAGAATAATTGATTTTCCCAATTTTCAATCATTTTGGATGGTTTCGTCTTGAAGAAGTATTTTATGATAATCAATCCCACTGCTGGGGGCGGTCGTGTGAAAAAACAATGGCCTGAGATTATAAAACCATTAATTGATGAAATTGGAATTGATTATGATTTCGAGTTCACTTCGTACCCTCATCATGCAATTGATATTGCTAAACAACGTGTAAGCGAGGGATATGAAATTATATGTGCAATAGGAGGAGACGGAACCGCAAACGAAGTGTTAAATGGGATCCTTAAAGCAGATAAAAAGGGAATATTTGCTGCTATTCCCTTAGGGTCAGGAGATGATATTCCCACAGTTTTTGGGATTCCTGAAAAAGATTTAAATGCTGCTATTCAATGTCTAGTTAATGGAAGCAATTTATCTTTTGATGTTGGCTATTGTGTGAATGCAGATAGATACTTTGCAGGAGCAGCCTCAATGGGATTTGATGCAGAGGTCGCAAACCGTGCTAATAGAAGCGGAAAGAAACGCAAAGGAGCAAAAAATTATCAAATTGCTGTATTCGAGACTATCTTAAAATTCCGACCTTATGATTTAAAAATTATAATAGATGATCAGGATCCCATCCAAGCGAGAAGAATGCTCCTTGCGATTGGAAATGGTACACGTTATGGTGGAGGTATGCATATCTGCCCAGCAGCTTCGGTTCAAGATGGTATATTTCATACAACTGCTTTAAAAAAAGTCAGTCGTTTTACATTAGTTCGTTTATTTAGACTTATTTATGATGGTGAACATGTCTATCATTCTAAGGTCGAAACTTTTCAAGGAACTAAATTTTTTGTTGAGTCTGTAGGAAATAAATGCTTATATCAAGCAGATGGAGAAATTCTTGGTTTTTTACCTGAGACATTCATCACAAAACCCAGAGGTATTACTGTTCGTGTTCCGGACCCTTGGATTTCTTATTCCAAAATTTGGGAAAAAAGATTGCAACTTAAAGGAAAGAAAATTCCAATTTATTAGATTATTTCGAATAACATTGAAAATCATTTTGAC
>NZ_CDLCQJ010000032.1:0-47360 GCF_975850365.1 Candidatus Hodarchaeum mangrovi
ACCATAAAATTCTTTAAAACTCTTAAGAGTAACTGTATAGTCAATTTATTAATTATTTATTTAATGAACATTCAGATAACATATCGAAACTGAGTGTCTCGGATGAAAATGGATATTTCTGCGGAAAGTTCTTTTAAAAGGGCATGAGCCTGAGCATTTAATCCCAATCTGAGTATCATATTAAGAGCAAGGCTATTCAATAGGTCAACTATGAAGAATTCATTAAGAATAGTTTCCAGCCAATGTAGAAAAAAAAGCTGGAAAGGAGGGTGCTTATTTGAGGTAAAACAAACTAAGTTTCTTTGTCCCAATCGATCCAATTGTTTCATCATCTGTAAACGAAGAAGACGGTTTTTTCCAAAATGAGCGTGATAATCTTGTGCATTTTCTAAATGTCTTTGTTGTAAATTAGAAAGCTCAATATTCAATTCACCTGAAATCCCTCTTATTACTTCTGAAATATTAAAATGAATTGTATAGGCTTGTTCAATTGAATCAAGAAGGCTTTGGAAAAGTTTTTTTAAGTCATAGACCACTTCACTTGTTGTATCGTCAGTATTTTGGAAACGACATCCCCCAAACAAAATAAGAGGCTCACGATTAGGAAAATCATTTTGATAATATAAAAAAGTTCTAGGTTCCTCAATAATAGCCATCGTGCTTGATTTATACTTGTGTGCATTCTTTTTGAAAGTATCTGAAAAATCTATCAGCATTTCTCCATGAATAATATTCAACTTTTCAAATCTACATCAATATTTTGAATTTTCTAAAATAATTGTACAAATTTGAAAGGATTGAATCCTTTTATTCAATCCAGAACTTTTATCTATTAGTGAATAAAAAAATTCAATCATGTTAACTGGTATTCATTTCTTATTAACTATGACCTGCAATTTTGAATGTAATCATTGTTTCTTGTATTGTAGTCCAAATTTTGAGGGAACTTTTACCCTAAGTCAGTTGAGAGCTGTTCATGAAGAAATGAGCAAAATTGGGACAATTGAGATGGTTTATTATGAAGGAGGGGAGCCATTCCTTTATTATCCTGTGATGCTCGAAGGAATTAAAATGTCTCATGAGAAGGGATTTAAGACTGGTGTTGTCTCGAACTCGTACTGGGCAACTTCTGAGGAAGATGCAGAGCTATGGTTGAAACCTCTCCTTGATCTAGGAATATCAGATGTAAGTATAAGTAATGATGTCTTTCATCATGGAGAAGCTGTGGTGAATCCAGCTACTAGAGCTTTAACTGCATTAAAGCGTCTGAATATCACTAGTGGGGATATATGTATCCAAGCACCATCATTAGACTTAGAAAAAACCCAAGAAAAAGGTGAACCAGTGATTGGAGGCGGGGCAATGTTCAGGGGAAGAGCTGTTGAGAAACTAATTACAGATGAATTACCACGAAAGCATTGGGAAGTGTTCACAGAGTGTCCTTATGAAGAATTAGAAGCTCCTGCAAGAGTTCATCTTGATCCTCTTGGAAATATTCATCTTTGTCAAGGACTAAGTATGGGAAATATGTGGGAAGTTCCTCTTGCAGAACTAGTAAAAATTTATGATGCAATGGCACATCCTATCTGTGGACCTCTCGTAAAGGGGGGCCCTGCAGAATTAGCAAGAAAATATAATCTTGAGCATGAGGAACAATATGTTGATGCTTGTCACTTTTGTTACTTGATGCGAAAAGCTCTAATTGATAAATTCCCTGAATACTTAGCTCCTAGACAAGTGTACGGATTTAATGAGTAACCATTCCCAAGTAATAATGTATATCTTTGCAGGTTTCTCCTATATTTAATCAGTTCTTTCTTGATCTTGAACTTAGAAATTAGTCTACTTTTCAATTCTTCTTTTCAACCACAGAATAAATATTTTCTTTCTTCCTTCAACAATTATCATAAACTGAGTTCATATTTTTCTTCGACATGAAGGATTCTTTTCTACCAACCTAAGAATTAATCATGATCTATTCCTTTCATATGATAGGTCAATAAATACATTTTTTTAATTAAATATAAAAAAAAATTTTAAAAAATAAATTAATAAAATAATTATTTCAGCCATACAAATCAGATATTTAACTGTAATTAGTTGGAAGTAGTATGTTTTTCAGGATTTTGAGAAAATCTTTTCTAAAAAGAAAAGGTAAAGTAATTATTGCAATAATAGCTGTTATAATGGGAGCAAGTATACCTTCAGCTATGTTAACAGTATCACTAGACATCAATGAGAAGATAGGTGCTGAATTTCGAAAATTTGGAGCTAATTTATTAATTGTTCCAAAATCAGACACAATAGATGTCGGAATTGGAGATATCAGCCTTTCAAGTATTACAAACCAACGTTATATCAATGAATCTGATATATATAAAATAAAAGAAATCAATTGGTCTAGGAATGTACTAGGATACTCCCCTTTTCTATACCAAGTGATAACAGCAAGTGCTAATGGACAAGAGCAACAAGTTGTGCTAACAGGAACATGGTTTGATAAAAACATAACATTAAAGGGAGGTGAAACATTCACCACAGGTGTAAAGCGAATCAATAGTTGGTGGTGGAACATTAAAGGGGATTGGATTAACGATCTTGATTCGCTAGGTTCTGAGTATTTTGAATGCATGATTGGTAGAACCGTTGCTGAAAAAATGAATTTAAAACTAGAGGATACATTTACAATAACATATAACCAAGAAAATACAATTATGCTTGAAGTAAAAGGGATAATTACAACAGGGGGAACAGAAGATAATCATATTTTTTTACCTTTATTTATAGTCCAAAATCTTAGTCTTCATCAAAACAAAATTCATACAGTTCAGGTAAGCGCTTTATGCACTGGTTGTCCAATTGAAACTATAGCTTCCGAAATTGAAGCTGAAATTAGCTATATTGAAGCTAAAACGATTTTACAGATGATAAATACTGAAATGAATATGCTAAGTAAGATTGAAATGATGATGGGGATTGTTACAATCATAGCATTATTAGCTACAATTCTTGGAGTTAGTACAACTCTTACTACCTCTGTATTGGAACGAAGAACTGAAATAGGATTAATGAAAAGCATTGGTGCCGAAAATCGGAAAATTGCCATATTATTTTTCTCTGAATCGTTAATTATCGGAATTCTGGGAGGTTTCTTGGGTTTTATTTTTGGGATAATTGGTGCTCAATTTGTTGGAATGATTGTTTTCCAATCATTAGTATCTCCTCAACTTATAGTACTTCCAATAATTGTTGGAATCTCGAGTAGTGTATCATTAATTGCTTCTTTACTACCCGTTAGAAGAGCAATGCAAATTGAACCTGTTACAATTCTAAGAGGAGATTGAAGAAAATCGGATTCATTGAAACTCAAAATTTAACAAAGATTTATGATAGAAATACGCAGGCATTAAGTAATGTAAGTATTTCTTTGGAAAAGGGAGACTGGACATCTATCATAGGCCCTTCTGGATCGGGAAAAACCACTTTATTAAATTTAATTAGTTGTTTAGATAAACCAACAAAGGGCGAAATAATGATTGATGGAATTATTGTCTCAAACCTTGATCTATCACGTCTCACTAAGTTTAGACGAGAAAATTTCGGTTTAATCTTTCAACACCACTATTTGGTCCCTTATTTAAGTGCTGTAGAAAATGTAATGTTAGCAATGTATTATCATAGCACTGTAGATGAAAATAAGGCAGTTAAAGCTTTAGAAAAGGTTGGTCTTAATCATCGATTAAACCATAAGCCATCAAAATTGTCTGGGGGTGAACAACAACGGGTATGTATTGCTCGAGCACTTATCAATAATCCTCAAATCTTAATGGCAGATGAACCTACTGGGAATTTAGATCAAAAAAATGGATGTAAAGTTTTAGATTTAATAAAACAGTTACACGAGGAAGGACATACTATTCTTCTTGTGACTCATAATATGGAAATCGCAAGACTAGGTAATCGTATTTTACAAATTATTGATGGAAAAGTAACGAATAATCATCAAACATATGGAGAATAAAAAATTGACTGAAAAAACAAAATTACCACAATCAGAATCTCATTCGCAACAAAATGGACAAAAATTTAGCAATAAACAGTTTTTCTTTACAATAATTATAATTACAATTTTAAGCACCGTTTTCATCCTTTCCATGCAAGGAAACAATGCAACATCACTCAAAGCTCCTATTTCAGGCGAAAATATTAAAATAAAGGTCTCTTCTATAAGTGAACAGGCTAAATATTATTATTATGATAAAGATAGTGTACGGATTAAGTTTTTTGTGGTAATAGGATATGATAATAAAATTCATGTCGCGTTTGATGCCTGTGATGTCTGTTATGCAGAGAAAAAAGGTTATAAACAAATGGATGCCATCATGGTATGCAATAATTGTGGGAAACAATATAACATTGTTGGAATAGGCACAGACAATCTTACAGGAGGCTGTTGGCCCTCTTATCTTCCACTTACTATTTCAACAGATGCTATTTACATCAAGATTACTGATATTATCGATAAAAAATATCTGTTTGTATAATTTAATCAGGAAGTTTTTTGATGCTTACATTTCTACTCCTTTTGTTATCATCTGAGATATTTTGTTCAATAAGATATTCTTTCAACGTAAAGATATAGTATGAAAAGAAATATTGCAGTTTAATGCCCTGATAATAAGTAGTGTATCAAATAGAGATTCTTTTCTTGTTATTTCAGAGTCTTTATAAACTCCAAGGAAATTTTTTGTAGATAATAATTCCCCTGAGTTATAATCAAATCCAATACACTGTTATCGCTTTGATCTCTTTTGGTTTCATAATTATTAGTTTTTATTTACATTCAAAATGACTAAATTTTGGATGTATTTTATGTTTTACTTTCTATTTTCTTTTAAAAATGAAACTGTTGGTCAAAAAACCTCCAGAATTCTATTATAGCAAGTTAGAATTCTTAAATATTTATTATAAAATTTTAACTTTTCTATTTCTCTGCCTAGATAGAAAATTATAAATTCAAGGGAAGGGTCTTTAATTATCACTATACGACTGAAAGAAAGATATTAAGAAGAAATTGAGACTATTAGTATGAAAAAGGAAGGAACTTTCCTATCTGGGATCATTCTGATCTTATGTCTATTTTTTCTATTAATCACTGTTAAATATCTCCATATCAATAGTATTAATAATCATGATAGCAATGATGAGTATTTAACAAGACAAGGTATAGAATCTTTATTAGGAGAAGAAAAGTCCTTTCAAGACGGTTTATCAAATTATTCACTTGATTTAGAATTAAATACTCAATATCATTATATTAGTGGAACAATGACCTTTGATTTTAAAAATACAGAAGAAATTAGTCTTGATAAATTATATTTCCATTTATTTCCGAATGCATCAGAATATGAGGAAGAACCAGGTTATATCATTATCAAATCAGTAAAAACCAGTGATAAACTTCAGGATCTTTCATATTATCTAGGTTACCAATTACTGAATGTCACACTTCCTCAACCAGTCACTTCTCAAGAATCCTATTCACTTTGGATAGAATTCGAAACTTATATAACAAATAATCAATCGTATCGCCTAACCTATGGAAATGAGCCCGAAAAAGGTCTTGTCTATGCGCTTTGTACTTATTACCCAATCCTAGCAGTTTATGATATTACTGGTTGGAATCTTGAGCCACAGTATTTCATAGGGGACCCATATTATTCTGATATAGCTAACTATTTTGTCAATCTAACCGTTCCAACTGGGTATAAAGTGGCCTCTTCAGGTCAACTAACAGCACAGATAGATCTTAATACTCAACAAAAATATCAGTTTCAACTATTAAAAGCAAGAGACTTTAGTTTCGCGGTAAGCCCTGATTTTATATTTGAATCAGGATCTCATGGGACAACAGACATATTTATCTATTATCTTCCATTTGTTTCTGAAAATTGGACCGTTAGTGCATTAGATTACGCTCAATACTCATTAGAGCTCTTTACGAATTTATATGGTCCGTACCCTTATCCTACACTCACTGTTGCTTCAACATATGGATTTTATGGAGGAATGGAATGGCCGGGTTTAGTATATATCCAAGCAGGTTATCCATGGGTCGAAACAACAATTGCACATGAAATCTGCCATCAATGGTTTTATGCAATAGTAGGAAATGATCAATTAGATGAAGGATTTTTAGATGAAGGTATTGTATGTTACAATCATTGGTATTACACTGAAGAACGATATAACTGGAAAGGCTTTTTTGATGAACATCTATGGAGAACAGCCGAAACAAGTAATACTACAAGCTTTCCAGAAGGATTAGTCATAAATCGCTCAATCAATGAGATTATTGAGCGAGGATTAGATCCCCAATATTATTGGGAGACCGCTTATCACAAAGCTCCGGCAGTATATCACCTTCTTCGGACTTATATTGGCGATCAATTTTTTTTTAATGCTCTACAACGCTATTACTCCCTTTATAGTTTTGAAATAGCTACTTTCCAAGATCTTATTGATTGTTTCAATTATTATACCAATATCAACTGGTTTCTTCCATGGTTTAACGAAGGTTTTATACCTGAAATTGAAATACACTCGTTTGGTTTGCGTGAATCAATTGATGGTAACAATTATTGTCTTTCAATTACACTCAAACAAAATGGTTCCTCTATTTATCCAACAATAATCCCTTTTCTTGTCTCTTTTTCTGATAAACCAAATATTCTAATCTGGATTTGGTGTAATGATTCTTCACCAATTACTTTTCATAAAACATTTCCTGAAAAGCCAGTGAGTATCTCAATAGATCCAAATAGTGGTTATTTGTACTCTTTAACACTCCTCCTGATGAATCCATTAATCTTAGAACCTACCACTACTTCTAGTAGAACCACTGGATTTATCTTCTCAATGTCTATTCTAGTATTAGTAGTAGTTTTTCTAATGAGAAAAAGGACAAAATGAAACTAAAAAAATTAAGGACTTCAATTTCTGTTAACCATAATTAATTCTATCAAATCAAATTCTAATTTATCAATGGGATAAATTTATCCTACATGACTGCAAGGAGAAGAGACCTAGAAAATCTAATAATTGATTAGCATTTAATAAATTCTTTTGAAAAGATCTTACTTAATCAATTGGGGAATAATTACATATTTACTTGCTGAGATATCTTTCCTTGTTAGCTCTTTTAGAAATTTATAATACTCTTTTTCTGCTTTGGCAATTCTTAAAAGAATTTCAGAATTATGAGTATCCTTTACAATGGAGGCTAGCTTCTTATAAATATAATAGCTTGTGATTTCATCCTTTTGAGCACTGATTAAAGCTTTTTTTGTGGTTTTGTCAATAATTGTCATATAATTCGCCATAAATTTAATTTTAAGATTTAATTTAATCCTTCTGTAGTCATCTGATTATAAATCTGAGCTATAATTCCTCATGTTTAAGTTCTTCAACACCCTGTTTAAAAGTTGGTACAGGTTGTATTAAGTTTGAAACAGGCTGTTCGACAGTCTAGGTTTTTATAATTAAATTTCTTGATATTAAGTGTCCTAAAAACACTTTTACGGAGTGTAATAATATTATGAATAAAAATATACTGCTTGCAACATTGAGTGGGGCGTTTTTAGCCATAGTTCTATTTACCGTCGCTTTTAGTTTATTGGATCCTAGGTTTATTAATCCGAATTATCCTGAATACAACTCTCCTCCAACTATTGATGGAACAGCAGCCAAATTCAAGATAACAGCACCCGTTTCTACTAGTTTTAGTCAATATATTCCATATGACCTCTCCTATAAGCCAAGTGTCCCCTATACTCAAATAAAATCAGATTTATCCAATGTAGATCTACAGGGATTGTCTATTAGTCAGACAACTAAAACTCAGTTAGCTACTTATGGATTCTCCTTAGTAGATGAGGAAATTGATGACATTTATAAGTTATATATTTCGCAGGAAGAAACACCCAAATTTATTACTACAGATTTATGTCTACATGCATATCATGTGTTATATGATATTAGTCTTCGCGTTCTAGAAGGAACTTATCTTAGTCCTGATTTTGAGATCATGCTTAATGCTTTACGAGATGATCAAATTTCTCAACGATCTTCAGCAACAGATTTAACTGTATTAGATGCCTTGGATCGCAATATTGCCTATCTTTCTGTTATGCTTTTTCTTTTAGATAACACAAGTTATCCTGTTCCAAGTTCAGTAGCTTCTCTAGTGAATGCGGAATTGCAGAATATAGAAGCAGGAAATTTCGCTACTTCAGCCATTTTTGGTTATAATGAGGATTATTCTCAATATAAAGTCCGTGGGCATTATACTCGGAATGATCTCCTCGCCAAGTACTTCAAAGCCATGATGTATGCTGGCCGAATGGGTTTCCTACTTCAAAGCCCAACGGGTGAGATTGAGATGGGAATTGAGCATACACGAATGAGTATGCTATTAATTTCTTCATTTAATGTTTCAATTGGTCTGGATAATGTGTGGGATTATTGGGATCGAATTTATGAACCAACTGTATTTTATGTAGGTGCAAGTGACGATTTAACGCCTGCTGAATATTATCAGGTGTGGAAACAATATGGATCCCTCATGGGTGACGAGTTATCTGATGAATTAATGATATTAAATATTATCTCAACTTTAAAGGCTTCTCGAAATCCCCAAATTAATTCAATGCTAATTAATGAGATGTTTGAAATATCAAATGTAACTCAAGGATTTCGCTTAATGGGGCAACGGTTCATCCCTGACTCCTATATCTTTCAAAACTTAGTTCATACCGCAGTTCCAGGAAGATTTATGCCAAATGGTTTAGATATTTTGTCCGTGTTTGGAAGTTCACGAGCAGAAAAACATCTAGAAACTGAAAATAGCACTTATTCAGACTATAATGACCAAATTTTAAAACTTCGAGCTGAATTTGGTAATTTAACAGCTTATGATTGGACTCAGAACCTTTATTGGTTATGGCTTTATACACTATTTCCATTGCTTGAACCAGCAACTGAAGGATATCCTAGTTTTATGCTAAGTGACGCATGGACAGATAAAGCACTCATGACTACTCTAGGTTCTTGGGCTGAATTACGACACGATACTATCCTGTATGCAAAACAGTCATATACACAGTTCACTTCTATCCCAGAATTATTAAAGGGGTATGTCGAACCTTATCCCGAGGTTTATGCACGTTTAAGCAGTCTAGTCCAGATGATGAATAATGGCTTGGATACTAGAGGATTACTGGTTGATGCCTTTAAGAATAAGTTAACTCAAATAGAAGCTATTTTTGATCACCTTGTTGAAATTAGTATAAAAGAATTGGAAAATCAACCTTTAAGTGAGAGTGATTATTTCTTCATTAATCGAGCTGGTGAAGACATTGGTATGCTCGCTAGCTACAGTGATCCCGAGACTTCAAATTATACTTCAGAGGCTGACGATCGGATGGCTATCATCGCGGATGTACATACTGATCCGAATCTTGGCGAAGTCTTAGAAGTAGGCACAGGAAATGCATTTTCAATCTATGTGGTGGTTTCTGACTCCAATAGTCATCTTCGATTAACACGAGGAGGAACTTTCTCATACTATGAATTCAAAAATCCTTTAACTAATCGTTTAACAGATGAAGAATGGCACATTATGTTAGATACTAACCCTCCAGCTCTTCCAGCTTGGATTGTTTATAATCTCCCTCTCAGTTCAGACTCAGATATCATTGCTACCGTTATAAAAGAAGAGTAGGTATTGATACTCTTCTAATTTTTTCTTCCCCCTATTCTTTATTTATACCTACATAGAAAACTAGAAATATAAAATTCGGTAACTTTGAATTAGGGGGTTTTTTCGTGGCTGAACTATCCGAAGAGCTCTTACAAGGAAAGACACTACGGATCTATTGGTTTTTACTTGAACATCCAAATACTGGTATTCGAGAGATTGATCGTCAATTAACTCCCAAAGAAAAATAGAAAATAAATAGGTGCAAGGGCAATAATTATAATTGCCAGATTGGATTAGCTAGAGAATTGTGTAATTGGTAACTCTCATAAATCCTATGTTCGTATGTCATAAAGAAATTCGATTGCCCTTCAGTCCATCCTAACTTCCTTAACCGATCATTAAGATGATCCCAAAAAATATTTTTATAATTAAGACTTCTCTTCATTTCGGGGGATGGATATAAAAGATGATCAGATTCATAACCCATCAAGATTAGCTCGGAAAGAGCCAACGCATGGTATGGTGGGAGAGACACGATGGTATAATGTTTCGAAGGGACTCTCTGGTACCATGGAATGAGATCTCTGTCGGAGATATTTGATGATGAAAGGATTACCTTCTCGGTATAAAATAATTGCGAAATCCGAGATGGGAGAAATTGTAATAAAGACAATCGCCGCTTAAACTCTAGTCCATATTTATCGTTAATTGATTGTGCACGATAGACGAGCTCAGAGGTCATAATTTCATCTGGAAAAAAGTCTGGTGGGTTAATCATCGTCGAATCGGGTATAATTTCCTGAAAATCTCCTCCGTTCCGTAGAAAAGTCATAACTGATTGATCAACATCGACCCCTATTCTCTTCAACATATAGATATGAATTAAACCAATTTGATCCTTCATTTGGTCTATCATTGCAATGGTAACCATTTTCTTCATAATCTCCCAATTATTATGAAAATCTTTTCAACAAAGATCTCTTTGAATAATAATAAAATCCGTTGATATAGAACTGAAGGGAGATTTTCCATCATTTGTGATTCGAGAATCCATGTATCATACCCTTCAAGACATGATATCCAAAATGCGAGGCAAGTTGGTGCGATCTTATACAACTGAAAGAATGCATTTATTTCTGCGAAGTCCAACCGATTAGATGATGATAGAACAAGTGTTTCAAAATTTTCAAACTGGGGGTGTTCAATAGTTATAAAATAGTCGAGAAGTTCAATCCAGATCATTCTTTTGAAATAAGAACAACAATTAGGGTCAATTAAAATAGGTGTCAACTTCTCTATCCACTGGTGTAACCAATAATCAACAAACTCCTCAGCGGAATTAAAAAGCAATGGAATTAAAAAATTCTTACCTGCAATGAAACTAAATTTAGGATCTAAAAAAGTCCCACCAGTAGAATCAATCAAATACTTATAGGACTTCTTCCTAAATACCATATGATTCATATATGATCAAACCTCAAAATGTATAATTAAATATCCCAGTAAATTATGCATCTCTTTAATTATTTCATTAAAAATTATAAAGAAATTTTATATCATTAATTTCGAACATATATTTTGAATCAATATGATTAATTAAAGTATCTTAACAAAATAAAGGTGGATTAAGAATTTTTCGTATAGAAGCACCACGTGGTCCAGCATTAATAAGATTTTGGGTATTTTGTGCAATTATTTGTTTTAGCATTATAATACTAGGTTTTATTTTTAGTATTTTTTGTCGATATTGTTATTATCGAGCTAAACAATTATTATTTTCTTCAGATCCTCACCCCGATCTTCAGTTCTTTAATTCTCGTGCCAACTTACTTCTATATCTCAAGAATAACCTATTAAAACAGCAGAGTTTTTATGTTATTTGGATTATTTCAGTACTTGTAATGATGATATACATTGGAGGTCGTAATCTCTATCTATTATATTTACTTCCTGATCACATTAATATCCTTAATACTTGCACCAATTTTATTCTCACTCTATCTTTAGGATTTATTTTTACCTTTTCTTTTTGCTATTGTTATCACAGGGCTAAATGGTTATTCTCAAAGGATAATCGTCCTAACTTCCACTTCATTACCCCTCATGGTGAATTTATAGCTTTTATCCACATTAAAAACATTATATTAAGGAAATGGTATTTTTACATTATTTGGTTTTTAGTAACTCTACGTCTAATTATATTCATTATCGATATTTATAATTTTCTATTACCAGTAATTAGTTACTGATAGTGGATACGATGAAAGAAAATAATAAATAGTGTGAGAGGGGAACCCTATCAATGACTTAAGATCATTTGAAGTATTTCTTCTTCTTGGTAATAGTGTTCATAGATGATCTTCAATCCTTTGTTCTGTACTCTATTGTTTAAGTATTGATTTGCTGCATATCGGAAAATATTATCACATAATGTTTCATAGAGTTTCTTGACATTTCGATTATCCTTTGCACTTGTATCAAAGTATTGACATTCAATACTAGGATTGTTTAAAATTTCTGTAATATTTCTTGCTAATTTTTCGCCACGTTGAATAGGAACAGTCAATCCGTCAAATGCATCCCGTAGATCCGGAATGGAAAATGTTACGCAATTTCTAATGTGGAGCCCCGACAAAACTCAATGGTGGCATCTATCTCTTTCTCTGTTTCTGTAAGACCCCCAATAACTAGATTCTAGTATTTACTTTTATATATTATAGTGAGAGGTGTTCAAAACTTTTATCCCCGAATAGATGAAAGAGAGTGGGGATGAGAGTAATTTCCTGTTAAAAGGTTATATGAAACAAGAAGTAGATCACAAATTAAAGAAAAAAACGATCTCTATTACTAGCATGGAGGCATTAAAAATGCTGAAGTTAAAAACGATTCAGTCTCCTCAAGCTCACGAAACGAAAAACAATAAAATCAGGTGAAAAAGACGAACGAAGAATATTTTTTAGCCAGTCTCTTTTTTTCTTCTCCATTTCCTTTATTTAGTACCAACATAGAAAATAAGAAATATTCAAATCATTAGCTTTGGATTAGGGGTTTTTTTCGTGGTTGAAATATCTGAAGAGCTCTTACAAGGAAAGACACTAAGAATCTATTGGTTTTTGTTAGAACATCCAAATACTGGAATTCGAGAAATGGATCGTCAATTAGCTTTTAATTCTCCCTCAACAGTTCTTTATCATGTCAATAAATTATTTGATGCTGGATTAGTTAGAAAAGTTCAAGATAAATATTATATTGTTGAACCCATTAATAAAGGCATTTTCAGTTTATACTTAAAAATTGGTTCTCGCATGATTCCTCGGATTGTTTTTTATTTGTCATTCCTTATTGCAGCCTGCATTTTGTACTTCTGCATTGTTCTTACACGATCACCTACAATTGTTTACTTTGAGGATCTTTTTACAATTTTAATCATATTGCTTTGCATTTTCTTTTTTGCATTCGAAGCTTTCTGTATTTGGAAGATGAAACCCACTTAGTGTTTCACATGTTAAATTAATAGTTTTTATCTCGAATTTTCTCTCAAATCTTTAGATGAATTTATTAGTTGTTACAAATTTGGTCCAATTCATGTCTAATTATGCAGTACTCGGATTAGGAATGATGGGGTCGGCAATTTGCTATGATTTGTTGCATGATGATAATTCGCATGTATATGCTTTTGATGCTGATGAAAATCGTTTATCTCAGGCAAGTTCATTATTTTCTAGATCTAATAGGTTTTATTCTTTCCCCCTACAATTAAACGTAACCGATCCTCTCAATAATCATCCTTTAATTCAATTCATTCAAGAGAAAAATATTTCTCTTGTGTTTGGTGCGATTGATTATCGATATAACTACTATCTTTCACAGCTTTGTATTGCAGCAGGAGCACATTTTGTAGATTTGGGTGGAAATCCAGCAATCGTAAAAAAACAACGTACATTAGATCAATCAGCAAAAGATCACGAGATAACAATAATTCCTGATCTTGGTCTTGCCCCAGGTATGATTAATATCATTGCAGCTTATGCTATGACTAAATTTGACTTATTGTCGGATTGTCATCTTAGAGTAGGTGGTCTCCCTCAGAATCCTAAGACTTCACTTAATTACCAGCAAGTTTTTTCTATTAGAGGTTTAACAAATGAATATCTTGAAGATGCAGTTATTATTCGAGATCGAAAAATTAAAACCATTCCCTCTCTTACTGAAATTGAGATATTGACTTTTCCTGATCCCTGGGGGAAGTTAGAGGCATTTCAAACAGCAGGGGGATCCTCTTCTCTTCCAGAACTTTACGCTAGAAAAATTGATCATTTGACTTATAAAACAATTCGGTATCCTGGACATTGCCAATATTTCCAATTTTTAAAAGAATTTGGTCTCCTTTCATCTGAACCTCTAACTTTCAATCCAATTTTCACCCCAAGAGAAGTTATTGAATATTTTTTAGAAAAAAATCTTCCTCGTAATGAACCTGATGTTGTTCTTGCACGAATTGCAGTCTCAGGAAGCTTTCAAGGAAATAAGAAAGTACATATCTATGAATTAATAGATTATATGGATAAAAAAACAGGTTATTCTGCAATGGCGCGGACAACATCTTTTCCCACAAGTATTATAGGTCAATTTATTGTTAAAGGAGTAATAAGCCCATTTGGAGTCCTTTATGCAGAACAATCAGTTCCTTATGAATTATTTTTAGATGAATTAGCTAAACGTAACATCAAATTCATTTTTCGTGAGGAATCCATTTAGTATCCTTAATTCATTCCTTTCCCCTTTCCTTCAGAAGTAAGGAATTTTCCTCATCTTCTGAATCATGAAATAGGAAGAAGCCTCTCATTAATAAAAATTTCTAAGTCTTGAATTTTGCCTTTTAATTCCATTAATTGATCTTTTTTTAACTCACGATAAAGACTCCAAACAATGTCATAATTATTTTTAGTTCCTTCAAGTTCCCAGCGTCCAATTATCTCATGACCTAACCAGATTGATGGTCGAAGTTCGCCAGAAACATTCATTCCTTTGACCTTTGGATCCTCTGGAACTGGATCTGAGGGCCAGTAAAACCGTCTGTTTCGTGGAAATAACCGTATTTTCATTTCTTCACTAAGATACCATGAACGACTGATATAGGCTTTAGGAAAATGGTCTTCATATGGAAGTAAGAAAATTTCAGGGTTATAATCTTCATCCAATTCAAAAATTCGGTTATAATCTTGTTTGGTCATAATAGATTGTTCTTCTCCAATATTGAAGACTTCAAGATCAGATGAAATATTTTCAATAGTCTCTCGTATAAGTGTTTTAGTAAAATTAAAACACCATGCTATATCTTCAACTGTTACTGGACCAAAGATGCTAATATATTTTTTTGTTAGGTTTTGGATAGCTTCTGTTTCTGAATATTTTTTAAGATCAACCAAAGGCATCCATTGCTTGAATAAAGCATATGAAGTTAAATTACTTCGCGCATGACTCGCTGATGCCCTTATTACTAGACCTCGAGCCATTGCTAGGAATAATACTGGTCTAAAAATGGATTTCAAAGAGGGGAGGTGTTTATTTATTTCAGTTGTCTTTAAAGGACCTTCAGTCTCTAGTAAAGAACACAGCTGTTCAACACCCTCTTCTATTTTCTCAGGTCCAAGAGTTTTGATATATGAGTCATTCTGAGTTCTTCGAATATAATTGCCTTCTAATGCTTTTAATATCAGTGCAAGGTTATCTGAATGAACCACAAAATTAGTCGAACGAAATGCATTTATTCTAGCAAGACCTTTACCTGTATTAATGGCTTCAAAGATTGTTTTTGGATCATAATCACCGATTCGACTAAATAATGAAAGATATGGTGTCCAATAATCTGTTGAATGAAGTCCTAAAAGGTTATAAATTACATCAAAAATATTTGGAGCAGATTGGGTGACCAAGTACTGCTTGTAAAGTTTATTGTATCTGAACTTCTTGAAATTTATCCCTTTTTCCATCGATTAATCCTTCTTAATGTTTAACCATTCGGATTCTCCCCAATATGACCACTATTTCTATATTCTATCTTTCCTTCCCAATAGTAAACTTGAGAAAATCTTGTAATTCTTCTGCATGATGTCCAAGAACAACACAATGATGATTAGCAATTGATCTTTCAAAAAAATAATCAACAGGATCCTCTAGCTCAATCTCAATTTGAGTTCGACATGCTGACTCATTTGTCACATTCCTAACAACTCGTCCTTCTGAGACCCACCACTTGGATAAGTCAGAACCTCCAATTTTTACAACCGTTACCTCCTGTTGAGGAGAGAAGAATCCTTGAATGGCAACGCTTTTATCTGTTTCAAAATGTGTTTTAATGTTATAATTTTCTATCATTGTTCTAGGGACTGTACAATGAGCAAGATTTACGTGGTTTGTTTTTATATCCACATCTACAACATTACTCATAAAAACAGGTTTTTGGATTATTTTATTTACCAAAAACATTGTAAAGGTCGTTGGGATATCACCTTCACATCCTGCAATTAATCCTTGATCATTTAGATAGGAAAGAGCAAAGCAAGATGTAATCTCTGTTTTAACAACAAGAGTGAAGCATTCAACAGAGACAATGTCTAGCTGATATTTCTTAACTATAGTCTCTATAGTTTTTAATGCTAATTCCGCTTTCCTTACCTCTTCTTCTCCCACTTCACACTCTGAAGCTTGATCAAGAAAATTCTTCCCATTTTTACTTAATTCTCCTTGATTAACATTAATCCCATCAATTAATTCCTCAATAGGAATGTGAATGATTTCTATCCCCCAATATTTTTTTATCTTTTCTTCATCGACTTGTGAAGCAATTAGCCATTCAGATGACTTTCCTATTAAACCCATTCTTGAATTCTTAATTTTATCTAAAACAATATCGAAATATTTAATATTTTCAAGAAAATTACTAAGACCATGCGCTATTCTAACTTTTCTTCCCTGATCTTGAAGATACTCACGAACCTCCATTGCAGCAGGAAGAGAATTATTCAAGTCATAACTCAACAGAGAGATTGGTGAAATTAGATTAAGTTGATTTACAAAAGACACAATATCCTTCTCGGTTCCACCCGTTCCTACAAATAAGTACAATAAATGACCCTGTAGTTCCAATTGCTGATTTAAATAATCTAAAGGATGTTTAATTTGAATATTTTTAATTTCAAACTGTTTAAGGACAATTTTTTGCATTTCTTTAGAAGAGAGCGGAGAGAAAAAAGGCACAATAAAAATTCCCAAATAATATACTTCCTGTGTTTAAAAAAATATTTTCAACATGCTATTTTTAATTCATCCGCTCAATTCACTGAGGTTATTTTTTGGAATTTTATTCAAATATTGGAATAACATACCGAAAAGGAGAAGCTAAGAAGAATAGAAGATAACTATCTAAATCTAAGTGATCTAGAGTTAGATCTTCTTCTTTACCAAAATCAAAATTTTCTAAAAACCTTCCAGATTGCTATCTCACAAATAAGAAATGGAGCTGAATAATTGACATGAATGAAATAGAAACATCAATTTCAAAACCTGCAGTGATTTTTGGAGTTATCATTGGTATAGCCGTGAATTGGCTTGCATTATATTTAAATATCATTTTAGGATTAATTTCTATTGGTATCTCGAGTTTTGTAGTTTTACTTCTTACACGTACTTTTTTCCGTCGCAAAGCTACTGCTGAAAATTTAGCTTTAGTCTCCATCGCTTATGGGGCTACTAGTGCCGCGGAAGCCAGTATTGGCCTTTTATTCATCATATGGCTCTATCAAAATGCTGCCTCATTCGGTTTAGGTTTTTCTGCGCCAACTTGGCTGCTACCAAGCGATCTAATTTTAACTGATCGAGTAATTTTTAGTTTAGAATGGATAGTACCATTATTAACTCATTATTTTTTGATGTTTATTCCAGGAATTACAGGTTTAATTTTAGGGATTTATTTAGCTCCACGCTTTATTCATCGAGACAAAGAATATCCTTTTCCAGGTACAATCCAAGCAATTAAATCTGTTGAAGTCCTTGTTACCAATGAAAGATCAAAAGTTCAACTTTTCATTCGTTTCCTTTTCATTGGATTTCTTATTGCAGTAATCACACTAATTTTCTTACCTTCACTTGATGTTTCTAATTCTAACACTGGAATGATTTTTGGATTATATTTAGGTACTATTGGAGTAACCATGTTCGCTGTAGGGCTTATTATCAATCAACCAAAAATAACTATTCCCATAGGAATATCATCCGTTATTCTATATACCTTAATTAGTCCTCTTGTATTAGATTTTCCAGATTTTCAGAATAAAGTAGCTCTGGGACAATATCAACCTGATTTTTTTGGTTTATACTCATATTTACTTCAAAACACATTTTTATCTTTCCTAATTGGATTTATACTCTCTGCAGCTTTATTATCCCCCATTGTATGGAACTTAATTAAAAAAATCATAAAAAAGAACAATAAAAAAGTAGGTACTACCATTCAATCAGAAAAGTATGAAAATAATTCAATGGTATCAACACAACCTGAGCCAACAATTGAAATCCAGAAAAAAAAGAACTTTTTCTTAATAAGAAAACGAGACATCATAATCTCATCTATTTATCTCCTAGCACTTTTACTTTCTACTGGTTTTGTCATTCTGTTGGATATTTTACCAGGAACAGATCTCTTAATCATTCTTCTTTTACTTTTCTGGATTCTTTTACTGGGATCATTTATTCAAGGCATTTTAACTGTTTCAACTGTAGCTAAAAGCTCAACAGCAGTTGTTCCACCCTTTATTTTTGATAATATCCCCATTTTTTTAACTGGAGCACGTGGATTTCTTCCATACATCGCAACTCCTAAAGCAGAAGTTGGGGAAACTATTGGGGTGGTTTCTGCCTTAAAATTTGGCCAAAAAATGAAACTGTCTCAAAAGCATGTTTTAATAGCATACTTTGCAGGTTATTTAGTAGCAGCTCTTTCTACTCCCTTTTTTGCACTTTTTCTTTGGAGCGCATTAGGAATTGGAACAGCTGCCTTACCTGCTCCAGCGTTTCCAATTTACATCTCAATGATTGGTCCATTTGCTGCAGGTTCAATCGAACTATTTGTTAATATAGCTGAAGTTCTTATCGGTGCAATTTCAGCTTTATTTTTTCCAGGAATTGGTATTAGCCTAGCAATTGGTATGTTTTTTCCTCCTCATATGGCTTTATGCTTATCTTTAGGAGGAATAACAGCACTACTTCTTGAACGACATAGAGGAAAAGAATGGATGAAATCAAGAGGAGCAATTGCTGCAACTGCACTTTCTGTTGGAGCAACCTTAACTGTTCCTATCTTAATCCTATTAAATCTTCTTGCTTAATTTTTCCTCATAGAATTTAAATCAAAACTCAATAAAAAAGGAATTTCTCTCCCCACAATTTCATTTATACAAATTTATGCTATTATCGGTTAGCCAATTGCCTTAATCTTAATATTCTCTCTTCGATAGGTGGATGAGTGGAAAATAATCCTGCAAAACTCTTCGCAGAAAGAGGATTTGTGATATACAAATGGCTTAAACTTGGATTTGGTGCAGGACTTCTTTGATTATAATAAGCTCGAGAGTAAGATCCAAGTTTTCCAAGAGCATTTGCCAATCCTATTGGATTTCTAGTAATTTTTGCTGCTTCCTTATCAGCAGCATACTCTCGATTTCGTGAAATTGCTAATTGAATTAAAATTGCAGCAATAGGAGCAACAATCCAAGTGACAAGTAAAGCTAAAGGATTGATGTTATCACGATCTGAATAACTGAACCAGATTGCCATTCGTGAGATAAACATGATTGCTGAAGCAAACATAGCTGCTGTGGTTTGAATAAGAGTATCCCAATGTTTGACATGGCTCAATTCATGTGCAATGACTCCATCCAGTTCTTCTGAGGACATAATATTTAGAAGACCAGTATGCACTGCAATAACTGCTTTCTTAGGAGATCTTCCTGTAGCAAATGCATTTGGTGTAGGATTTTGTACAAGTGCCACTCGAGGCATTGGAACATTGGCTGCATGAGCTATACGTTCTACTCTTACATATAACTGGGGAGCTTGATTTTCATTAATGATTTGAGCTCCAGTCATAGCTAGAACGAGAGAGTCAGAAAACCAATATGATAGAAATACAAAAACTCCAGAGAATATAAGAAATACTAGAGGATGAACATTGAAAATTATCGAGATAACGTATAATATCCCGATTAAAATTGTGAATAATAATCCTGTTTTAAATAAATTACCAATATCCATGAAAACACCTCAATTTTGGGTAAATAAACTTGAATTTCTTTCACACTACATATCTGTAAGCCACTTTATTATGACTAGGTTAGCAGAAAAGAGATTGATAAAACTTGCATACTTCTGCTAGAAGATTTTTACACATTAACCTTGCTTAGTTCTAATTCCTGTAGCTTTTTGGGCTAATGTATTACTTTTATATTCGTAAAAAAGCTCAGAGAGCATTTGAATCTTTTGTAAGACATCAGATATATCAATATGAATGAATTTATAATTATAAATAAGAATTTCACCATTTGAAATGACGTATTGAACCTCATTCCCATTTGAGGCCCATATTATATTTTCCACAAGATTATCCTCCCTCGTAGGGGTTAAATTAGGTACAGTTAAATCGATTATAGCTATATCTGCTAATTTTCCTTGTTCTAGTGATCCTGTATTAAACCTTAGAAACTGAGATGGAATTATTGTGATTCTCTCTAAAACATCTTGAGCAGTCATTAATTTAGCATTATGATGAAATGCTTTTTGATATTGCGCAGCAACTCTTGCTGCATTAATGATATTTTGATTATCTGCACTACCAGATCCATCTGTAGATATTGCGAATTCTATTCCTCTTTCCTTAAACTTTTGTAATGGTGGCATACCAGAACCTAAAATAGTATTCGCCAAAGGATTATGAACAACTTTAGTCCCTGTTTTTGCTAGTATTTCCAAGTCGTGTTCAGTACAATGGACTTGATGACCTACAAATGTGTTTTGATCCAAAAATCCAATCGACTCTCCATATTCAATAGGAGTCATACCATATTCACCTTTGAACCACTCTGTTGTGGCAAATTCCTCACTGGAATGAATGTGAATAAGGGTTTTATGTTCAACTGACCATTTTTTTAAGGCTTTAAGAAGTTCTGGCCCATTAGAGAAGAATTGATCTGGACCAGGAATGATTTGGACATTCCTTTCATTACGATATTTTTGATAATAGGTCTCCATTCGTTCTACTGCAATAGAAGCAGGTTTGTCTAAAATTCGAGGGTCATAATGTCTATCTTGTGCTCCTACTGCAATCATGATTTTTGTTCCAGCCTTTTTATTAGCTCTAACTAATTCGTCTACATGGTATTTATTAAAATTACAGTGGTGTACAAGAGCAGTTGTGATACCATGCTGAATATCATCGATTCTCGCTTTTAAATAGGATAATTCATATGGAGAAACACCAAGTAGCTTTGTTAATTTTACTTCTTCTGAATGTAAGAACCCAGTATAGAGATTAACAGCCTCATCTAACCATGTTGTCAAGGGCTCATCCTTTGCTATACCAATGATAGCTGATTCATGATCATGTCCATGTGCTTTGACAAATCCTGGAAGAGCGACGCCATATATTTGTTTTAGCTCATTGGTTGGAGATAAATACGTCTCTTTCTCCCCAATGATCTCTATTTCTGAACCATATTTCTTCACAAATGATTTCATAATTTCTTGGTCATATTTCCCCACTTCTTTAATTTTATCTCCTTCTATCAAAATATAACCATCACTGATCCGTGCATTTCGTCCTAGTTGATCGGATATTGGTAATATAAACCGAGACCTTAGAATTTTATATTTCATGACCATACCTACCTAATGACTAAACTCCTTATATTCATTCAAAAGGTTTCAATATAGATTTTATTCTTCCTTTCAAGCGAGCTCCGTAATACGTATAAAGATGTAAGATCAATAATTTTTTTGCTAGCTAGATACTAACAAATCTTAAGGTGTTTTATATTTGGATTTATTAATTAAAGAAGGAACACTCGTTGATAGTACAAGAAGCTATCAAGCTAACATATGTATTGACCAGGGGAAGATCCATTCAATATTTGAAGGATCAAAACAGATTCAAGCTGATAAAGTGATCAATGCTAAAGATTTATTAATTTTTCCAGGAGTAATTGATTCACATGTTCATTTTCAACTACAAGATCTGGGAAAAATTATTTCCTCTGATACTTTTGCCTCTGGAACTCAAGCTGCAGCATTTGGAGGAGTAACAACTATAATTGATTTTGCGGATCAAACACGAGGTGAATCTCCTTACAAAGGGTTTTTGGACAGAAAAAAGAATGCAGATAAACAGGTAGCTATTGATTATAGTCTACATGTATCTTTAACCGACACTGATTTTCTTGACGAAATCCCTCTTTTAATAAAGGAAGGAGTTACAAGTTTTAAATTTTTTACTAGCTACAGTTGGAGGAATTTGTCCTTAGATGATTTCGACTTAATAAAACTTTTTCAGGAAATGCAAAAGAATCGTTGTTTGTTAATGGGGCATTGTGAAAATGATATTTTGGTACTTAAGGGACGTCAATCTTTAGTTAAGAGAGGTAAGACTGACCCAATATATCATGCTTATTCACGGCCGCATATTGTAGAAGAAGAGGCTATCCAACGGGTCATCCTCTTTGCTAAAAAAACCGGAATTAAACTTCATATTGCTCATATTACGACTAAGGAAGGAGGAGAGTTATTAGCAAATGCAAAACTTCAGGGATTAAAAGTCACTGGCGAAACATGCCCCCATTACCTTCTCTTAAATGAAGGAGCCTATAACGGTCCAAAAGGTTATTTGAATATTATGTCTCCTCCTCTACGACATACAAAGGATCAACAAGGATTACTTGACCACATAAAAGATAAAATTATCGATCAAATTGTCACAGATCATTGTGAATTTTCCCGAGAAAGCAAGGGAAGTGGAAATCTTCCTTTTGAGAAAATAGTAAATGGTATCCCAGGGATAGAGACTTCTCTTCCCCTTATGCATGATTTATTAATAAACAAACTGAATTTATCCTATTCTCAACTTGTGAAC
This sequence comes from Candidatus Hodarchaeum mangrovi, assembly GCF_975850365.1. Lineage (NCBI taxonomy): Archaea > Promethearchaeati > Candidatus Hodarchaeota > Candidatus Hodarchaeia > Candidatus Hodarchaeales > Candidatus Hodarchaeaceae > Candidatus Hodarchaeum > Candidatus Hodarchaeum mangrovi. The sequence goes on from NZ_CDLCQJ010000032.1 coordinate 22,938, forward strand.
CTAATGTCAACTCAACCTGCTAAATTGTTTGGTCTCTACCCTAAAAAAGGCAGTTTGGAGATTGGTGCAGATGCTGATCTTATTATTTTTGACCCAACGCTGAAGAGACTGATTTCTCCAGAGATTCTTCATTATAATATTGATTGGAATCCATTTGAGGGCATTAAAGTAGTGGGATGGCCAATCGTGACTATTCTTAGGGGGAAAATTTTGGTTGAAAATGGAGAATTCATTGGACCTTCGAACTATGGTCAATTTCAAAAACGGAATCTTGTTGGAAAATGAGGATGTGATTTTGACTCTATTAATCTATACTGATGGTGCTTCAAGAGGTAACCCAGGAATCGCAGCTGCTGCCTTTATCTTGGTCAAAGATGGAAAAAAATTTTTTGAACAATGCAAATACCTTGGAAAACAAACTAATAATCAAGCGGAGTACCAAGCTATAATTCTAGCTCTTATTAAGGCATTAGAATTTTCCGAAAAGGATCTTATTTTATATTCTGATAGTGAATTGGTAATAAAACAATTAAATGGCGATTATCGCGTTAGACAACCTCATCTAAAGCTATTAAAGAGAAAAATCATGAACTTAAAAGAAGAATTCGCATCAGTAACCTTTTCACACATTTCTCGTGATAATATTTGGATTAAAAATGCTGATATTCTATGTAATCGGTGTATAGATGAAAATGAATGAGATTCACACATTTTACGAATTTTTTGATCTAGGAAGAATGAATTAAGATAATTAGCTAAAATTAGGTAATTAATCAGAATTTACTTTAATAAAATCTGGAGTTTTCCTAATCCACTCAAAATTAACCTGTGTTTTATTAGTAAAACTAACAGAATAATCCGCAAGATTGGAATGAAACTCCTCAATCTTTAAGATAACATAGTTATCTGTATGCTTTCCAATATTTAATAATGCTAGATCAATTGTTATCCAACCAATGATAGGAGAGTAGATTTCAGCCCATGCATGAGGAATAGGGGTAGGAGGGGTGTTCTGAACATGATAACCTGTTAATCTTCTAGATGGGATTCCTCTTCTTCGTGCTAATGTTAAAAAAAGATCTGTAAATTCATCACAATCTCCAATTCCTTCATTTAAAGCACGGAAGACCCCAACACGTTCTTCTAGTTTTTCAGGATTCTTAATTTTTGACCTAATATATGGAATAGAAGCCATTATCCAATCTTTCAAATAGTCCTCTTCAAACCATTTTATTAATGATGGATCTTGAAATAATGACGAAAATTGGGGCCAAAATTCTGTACTTGTTTGATATTTTTTCATAAATTTTTTAGAAATATTAGAAATTTTCCCCCAGTCATCTTGAAGCGACACATCTCTTTTATGTGGTAAAACTTGAATAATTCGATCAAAAGAAATTAAACCACTAGTTCGAACCTTACGATGGAAAAGAAAATAAGAATTTAACCCTTTTTTCTTCAGTTTAGTATAATTTGGTTGTTGAATAATCTTTATTTGTTGGAGATAGTCTGGGTAGTTGAAAAATTTGATAATTAAAACTGGAGAACCACTTTTGGCACGATATAATAATCTTTCTTGGTGTTCAATCTGCCATCCCATTTTTTTACTATTTCCTTACTAAAATTCATTAATTAGATAAAATTAATTATTGTTTGCATCAAGATTATTATGTACTCTAAATCGAATTCAGGAATATTTATTCACATGGTCATTTAGAAAATTACCCAAGAGGTTTTCTAGTTGGCATTTGAAACCCTAGAATTAAATGATAATGAAAGAAGTCGTCTTCCAGGTAGCTTTATTGAGATCTCGGAGGGTTATGTCCACTATGAATTAACAGGATCAGAAAACGGTGATCTAGTAGTCCTAATCCATGGGTTTTCATCCCCCTATTTAGTTTGGGACTACATTTTTGAAGAATTAGGGCAATCTGAATTTCAGGTTTTACGTTATGACCTTTTCGGACGGGGTTTCTCTGATCGTCCTATTGCTAATTATAATTTTGCATTTTTTGTTCAACAGCTCCATGAATTACTCCAAAAATTAAATTTAAGTAATAAAAAATTCAATCTTGTTGGGTTATCAATGGGAGGTGGAATAACTATGACTTTTGCTGATCAATATCCTGATTTGATAAAAAAAATAACTCTTTTTGACCCAATTGGATTTTCAAGTGGGATTAATATCCAATATTTAGCTTTAAAAATTCCGTTTCTTAATCGATTATTTCTAAAATTTTTAATTAATCATCAAATGTTGATTAATAGTCAAAAACCAGATTTTTACATGTATAAAGAAGTTGATCAATATTTAGAACAATTTAAAGCTCAGCTAAAGTATAAAGGTTATCTTAAAGCAATCCATTCAACTATCCTCAATAGTCCATTCAATAGTCTAAAGAATGTTTATCAACGTGTAGGAAAACTTAATATACCAATTCAGCTTTTTTGGGGGGAAAAGGATAAAACAATTCCTTTTAAAACAAACGAAAAAGTACGAGCAGCCATCCCACACATTATTTTTCATCCAATTCCTAATTGTGGACATATGCCTCAATATACCCATCCTCAGGCCGTAATTCCACTTCTATTGGAATTCTTAAGAAGTAATTTGTAGAATTTTTTTAAAAAATCTATTCCTTCATTTCACATTTCTAAAATTTTTGTATAAAAATAATTTATTAAAATTGTATCAGAATAATTAATAATAAGCCATGTAAACATTCTAGCAAATAACTTCATGTATAAAAATTATTAGTAACTCGTAAGTAAGAGGTATTAAAATGCCTTTTGGGCCTTTCAAGAAAAAGAAAAAGAAGGATTTACCTAATCCACCCTCATTTAAGACGGAAAATGAATTCCAGAGTCCAGCTGTTGAGCTTAAGACTCCTGAACCACCAAAAATGAAAGATTTTCAAAAATTTTCTTCAAGTACTGAGGACTATACATCAGAAAAACAAGGAGAACTGCAAGGACCTCCAAGATTAGAAGGACCCCCAAAAGATGTTTCAGGAGATTTCTATCTAGGCCCCCCGAAAGAAGGTATAACGAGTCATCCTCATTTACCAACTCCTCCAGCTTTCGGAAGTACTATACCTTCTTCACCTTCAAGTTTTAATAGATCAACAGAAAAACAAACTAGTCCTCTATTTGAAGATGAAAAGGTAACTGAAGATATTTTAAGAGAACTAAAGCAAACAAGTTTTGGTTCAGATTTAGAAAAGGCCCCTATTGAAAAAAATCAACGAATGTTGGTCGATGAATTTAATAAAAGACGTTTACAAGAGACAAAACGAAATTATATAGCTGCTGGTGATAAACAATTAGAATTAAAGTTTTACGATAATGCAGCAACAAATTTTGCCTGTGCTATCCTGCTAGATTTAATTTCTGAGGGTTACGAAGCAGCAAACCAAACAAAAACAGATTTAAGCAGACGGAAACCATCAGCAATACTTGATAATCCAGTATTTGATAGTGTAAGGTTGATTATCGAAGCTGTTAAAACAAGAAATTATACATTTTTTTCTCGCGCTGAGAAAAATTTAACAAAGCGAAAAGAGAGTATGTATCCAGAGGACGCTGCAATTATTGAAAATGGCATTAAAGCAGCTAGAACTCTTCTTGAATTATGATGAGAGGAGAAAAAAATCCTTAATTGAGGATATTATTTTATCCTCTATATATCATCGAGGAAAAGTATTTAATCTAAGACTTTAATTTAAAAAGAGAAAAAGAAGAGAAAAATCAAATTCCTGCCATAGTTAGTGCCATTATAGCTTTTTGGACATGTAAACGATTCTCTGCAACGTCATAAATACAAGATCTAGGCCCTGATGCTACCTCATCAGTAACCTCATGACCCCGATCAATAGGCATAGGGTGAGTAAAAATCGCATTATCAGTTAACGCCATTTTTTGAGTATCACAAATCCAATCTGGATATTTTAAGGCTTTTTCAATTTCTTTCTGTTTAAGAAATTCCCCATCTTGATAAGCTTCAGGGCTCATCCAGTGGCGAGAATAGACAACATGAGCTCCCTTATATCCATTAGAAACATGATTAGTTGTTTCAAAATTACTATTGTTTTTATTACAGTTTTTTTCAGTCCATTTAATAACTTGAGGATCAAGGTCAAAACCCTCAGGAAAAGCAACAGTTACATCCATACAATATCGTGATCCAATAAGCATTGCCTCTTGTACAGAACACCAAGACCGTGCTAAAGCACCATGACCCCATGTAACAAGTAATTTCTTCCCTTTTAAAGTTCTCCAATCAGGAGGATAATTAGTCCCTTTATTAAACCATTCTGACCAACCCATGACATCTGCAAGACCTTGACAAGGGTGATACTTATCATGAGCCATAGAGATTATTGGAATAGTGGACCAACGAGCATATTCTCGAAGGAGATCTTCGCCTTCTCCATAAGTACCTACTTTATCTTCCAGGATTCTTATTCCTAAGCCATGACCGTATCTTGCCATTACTTGAGCTGCATCTTCTACAGTCTCTCCAGCTGTCTTTTCGGTTTTCAATCGCATGGCTTTAGGTTCAAGAAATTGAGCGTGACCACCCAATTCAGTGGCAGCTACCTCAAAGCTTTGTCTTGTTCTAACAGAGGGATTATAGAAAAACATAAAGAATGTCTTATTTGCTAAAACACGACTATATCTAGATGAGTATCGCTCACGTTTCATTCTACCAGCCAGATCTAGAACTAGATCCAACTCATGTTTTGCCCAATCTTGGGTACAGATTAAGTCTCTTCCATATAAATCTGAAAATTCCATAGTTCTATCTCCATATCATTAAGGAACTATTGTGGTTCCTGCTTTTCCTTCAAGTGCTGCAGCAGCCAATTCAGGTCTAGTAATAATAACTTTCTTGCCACCATCTTTGATAAACCTGATAGCTGCTTCTAGTTTTGGACCCATAGATCCCTTTAATTTAGACCCAAAAACTCCTTTTTCTAAATGATTCTCTAATTCAGTAACAGTCATTTTGTCAATACCCCTTGCTTGGGGAGTATTAAAGTCTAAATAAACTTTATCAGTATCAGTCAGAATTGCAAAGTTTTCTGCACTAATATCAACAGCTAATCGTTCACCAGCTAAGTCTTTATCAATAACAGCTTCCACTCCCTTAACAGTTCCATCTAAATTTTTAATTACAGGAATTCCACCACCACCACTAGCAATCACAATAAATCCTGCTTCTAAAAGAGAATTAATTTGATCCTTCTCATGAATTGCAATAGGATCGGGGGAAGGAACCACCCGACGATAACCCCGACCAGCATCTTCAATAATTACAAAATCAGGATGCTCAGAAGTAATTTTATCTGCCTGTTCTCTTGTATAAAACGGTCCTACTGGCTTAGATGGATTTTTAAACGCAGGATCATCTCTCGAAACAATGACTTGGGTAATAATAGTTACAACTTTAATTTTTTCTTTAGGATCAAGACGACTAGGTGGACCTTCAGTATATAATAGATTGCCTAGAATATTCTGAATTAAGTAACCTATCTGAGCCTGTGTCATGGCCCCACAGATATCCATTGAAAGAACAGGTCTATTATGAGGAGGATAGGATCCTGCTTCCATTTGTAGCATAAGATTACCTACTTGCGGACCGTTTCCATGGGTGATCACCACCCGATAATTTGGAATAATCTTCATGATTTGTTTCGCTGTTTCAGTGATATTCTCGATTTGTTCTTCCTGTGTTCCCCTTTGTTTTCCTTTGATCATAGCATTTCCGCCGAGTGCAATCACAACTAGTGGTTTTAGCATTTTTATTCCTCAATCTGACGTATAATAATCAACACTTAATTTGATTGAAAAAGATGTCATATTCTCTATCCCTAAATTGCTTTTACAAAAAATAGGTAAAATCATCTAGATAACCCCTATTTTGCCCATAATCTTCAAGGAATTTATGTAAATTCCTTCTTAAAAGAATCTTAAATTAATTTTTACTATTTAGTATTTTAAACGGCTATTAACTCATGAATTTTTAAGATCACAGTTACTTACTTCAAACTAGGCTTTTTAACTCAATTTTTATTTCCATTCTAATTTTTTTATTGAAATTCACAATCAATTTTAGTAAAAAATCATTGAATTTTCCTCTAAGAAAATCACAAAGAATTTAATCAAGTATAAATTGTTAATAGTATTACAAAAATCTAAAGACCAGAGGCCATGAACTGATTCAGAGGTCTAAGAGGTCCTCATGAGGATTTTCTGTAAAATGGTAGTATGACTCCAATGGAAGGAGTAAAAATGAACCTAACAGAAGCTGAAAAACAATTTTTAATGGCTATTCGATCAATCGATCGTCATCCTAATGATTGGAATACGGGGGAAAATTTAAACCCAAATCTTGAGGCATTACGGAACCGAGCGAAACTGATATTCCTAGCCAAGCTCAATGAAGCAAGTTTTGAGAAAATAACCATTGAAAAGCTTATTGAAAAGGATTTGGTGAAAGAAAACGATGGATTATTTTCTTTAACTAGCTCTGGTCTGACTTTAACACGGCAAGTAGCTAAGGAATTTATCGCAGAGACTTATAGTAATACATTGGTAAGGTTAACGGAAAGTAAAATTGCTTCAAACGAACGTAAGCGGATTTATGGTAAAGACCTATACCAATTTAACATGTTGACCATGAACCAGCTTGCCAAACTACTTGAAGTTCTGAATTTATCCCCTGCTAGTTCTCTTCTAGATCTTGGTTGTGGACTTGGTAAGATTGCAGAATACATCTCTGATCAGACCCAAACGTCTGTCCTTGGGATAGATATTGCATATGGAGCTATTGATGTTGCTTTAAAACGTACCCAAAAAAAAAGAAACCGCATTAATTTTCGTGTTGAGGATATGGACGAGCTTTCTCTTCCTCAATTAAGATTTGACTGCATTATCGCTATTGATACTCTTTACTATGTTGAAGATCTTGAAACTACTGTAGATAAAATGAAGCGAATACTGAAACCTAAAGGTCAAATGGGGATATTTTATAGCCAAGTGTGTTCTCCTAGTGAATCGATGGATATTCTGCTTTCACATAATACAAAGCTAGCAGAAGTGTTAAAAAAACTTAACTTGCAATATCAGACATACGAGTTCACTGAGGAAGAAAAAGAGTTTTGGAATCAAAGAAAAAAAGGATTAGAAGAATTCAAATCAAATTACGAAGCAGAGGGAATTTTGGATTTGTATGAGATAGGATATCAGGAAGCTGTTAATTTGGTTAAGACTTTTAACGAGGGTAGATGCCGACGATATTTTTATCATGTCATCACTTGACTAAAGTAAAAATAAACAAATAGAATTTAAGATTATTTTATTTTGATTAGATCACGATAAAAGAGACTATTGAACGAATCGTTCAAAAGAAAATACTAAAAACCGTTATATTTGCAATTTTTATTCTTTTATCATATAGTTTAACATTTATCTTTTCTTCTACCGCGAATAATTCGGATCCTTCCGAATTCAAGAATAAAATAACAGAAGATCAGATCATTGTCTTTAATTCTGATATTGGTAATTTATTTGGTCAATATATACTAGAAGGACACATACTATTTATAGAAGCTAGGTTGCTCTTTAAGGATAAAATTATCTAGATTGAGGACTAATTGTAATAATTTAGGACCTTTCAGAAATATTTATGAAAAATATAACAACTACCTTGGGAATACAAATCACTCTTTTATATAGGTATGATAACAGATGAACTCGAAGGAAAGAGTCCAAATAGCTCTTGATCATAAGGAACCAGATTGTGTGCCACTTTTTGAGGCATGGATCGAGAAAGAAATTATAGATCAGTTCTCTGGTGATCCATATTTAACAAGAATTCATCTTGGAATGGATTGTTTACCGTTAGGAAGTCAGCCATCTAATACAAAAGCTTACAAAAATGGAATAGATGAATGGGGACGGATTTTTAAAAATGGACACTATGGAGGCGGAGTAGTTCAAAATTATAAGGATTTAGAACAATTTACACCCCCGCATTCACATGCAGCTGATTGGTTTCCAGAAAAAGAGATCGAACGAGTTAAGAAGGAATATAAGGAAGAATATGCCCTTTTTTATGCTTGGCATGATTGTTCATTAGGTTTATCCTATTTATCAATGGGAATGGATAACTTCTTCCTAGCGTGTTATAATGATTTAGAATTTGTAAAAGCGGTGATTGACCGAAGTACATTATGGACACAGGCACTAGTCGAAGAAGCAGTCAAAAATGAAGTAGATTTTATAGTATTAGGGGATGATGCTGCGGATAATAACCGTCCCATGATATCACTGCAAATGTTTCAAGAACTAATTCTTCCAGAATATAAAAAAATTACTAAAAACTGCCCTATTCCCATAATCTGGCATAGTGATGGAAATATTGAAACACTACTCCCGTTTATCGTTAAAGCAGGATTTTCTGGAGTCCATTCACTAGAACCAAAAGCAGGAATAAATTTACAGAAAATTAAACAAATCTATGGAACAAGTTTAGTACTTGCTGGGAATGTGGATACGACTCACATTTTATGTCAAGAGGATTTAACTTTGGTAAGAGAAGAGGTAAAACGAACAATTACACAAGGAGCACCAGGAGGTGGTTATTTGTTTTCTTCAAGTAATAGTCTATATCTAGGGCACAAAATCCTAGCAATAACAGAAATGTATCGATTTGCTAAAAAGATTGGAAAATATCCTATAAAGGATGCTAGAATAGTTTAGTAAGTTTAGAATGGGAATTTTATGTTTATTCTTACAAAATAAAGAATTTATTGACCACATATAGTAAACTAAAGAAGGGTATTTTTCTACAGTTAGAAAAAAAGGAATTAACACGACTACTACTTCAACCTCATCTCCAAGCTTTGTACTCCTATTAGGACTTATAGGATCTTTATTTCTTTTTAAAATAGGGGAAATAAACTGATGGTTATAAAGGAGTTCCTCGTTAATTCAACTGAATTATGGATAGGAATCTAAATTTTTTTGCTATTTTTGAAGTTAAATTAAATATTCCCTCCTGATAAAGAATGATTGTAGAAAAAAAGGCATATAAAACTGGTTATTTACTGGAGTCTAAGAAAGGGGTAATATATTTTTATCAAACATTTTTCTAAGTACAATTCAAGTATTTTAGAGTTGCTTACTTCATCTGTTCTTATTTGTTCTAAATTGTGGACGAACAGCCCAAAACTATAGAACACTGTGTTTGTTAACTGAAACACCCTGTTCTAAGTTATATTCCTTTTGTTCTAATGTATAGGTCTTTATTCATTAAGAAAAGCTCTTTTATTGTTTAATAACAACATAAAGAAGAATAGGCATTAAAAGGGATCGTTTTTTAATGAAAAAAAAGATCAACAGACTCAAAATCTACAAAATAGTTCTCTTTATTACTTTTCTATCAGCTACTTTTACTTCCATTCACTTCCTAGAGGGAAAGATTCCAATATATACGAAAACAGATCTTTTCATCGAACCTTATATTACTCATTTTAGACAAGGGTGTAATACAACCTTTCTTATGAGCTGGGATGATGCACGGCCAACAGATGTCTATCTGAGGGCAATCGATCTGAAATATGGAATTTCACATACTATTTTTGCTCCTAGCTATCGTTCATATCCCAATCGAAGCTTTTGGCGGTATGCTTTCCTCTTAGATGAAATGTTTCAGGGATTTGATGTACAATCACATAATGGACTTCATGTATATCTTTCAAGATATAACGCTGAAGAACAGGAGGCTTTTATCAAATGGGGTAAAACTGGAATAGAAGAATTATTTGGATTTACACCTATTGTTTTTGCCTATCCTAATGGCGATACAGGAGGATCTCAGTATGTTAAAAAATATTTTACTTTAGGTCGAACCATTGATAATGGAGGAACCTCATGGCCCCCTACTCAATGGGAGAAAGAAGGAGTTACCATTTCCTTTAATGGCATTAATGATAAGAATCTAAAGGATATTCCTATTATCTTAAAGCAAATTTTTCACACTCCTGGATTTCACGTGTTTAAAGGATACTCTCATTCAAACTTACCTGGATCTGATTATGGGGTTTCAGATTTTGAGAAGTATGAAACAGTAATTGAACAGATTTCAGGTTGGGAAAATGTGTGGTACACAAGTTGGGGTGAGTTAGTGGCTTATGAAATTGAAAAAAACCAAATTTCTGTTTCTAAAAATATAGTGAGATGTGTTGATTTCATTGAATTTACTTTATCAACAGTCCCAACCTTAAATACAGATATTTATAATGTGCCCATTACTGTTGCTCTTTCTCTCCCTGAAGAATGGAGTAAACCCACAGTACAAATCGACAGTAAGTTCATTTGTGAATTTTCCCTAAAAACTAACAACAACGTACCTCAAATATTTATTGATGTAAAACCCAAACAAGGTAATCAGAGAATAAAAATCTGGAAAAATCAACCCTCTATCGACCATTCTCCACCAGAAATAGCTAATTTTCGAATTAATACCATCACATACCAGGAAAATTGGGAATTAGAACCTCCTAGAGAAAAAACATTTTCATTTCTACGATTTGAGGCTTGTGATGAGGATTCACAAGTTGTAGAAGTAAATGCTATGGTAACTCTTTTTAACAACAGTCAATTTTTCTATAAACAAATGAAAAATCCAATATTTTGGAACAATAACTCCTATGGAAGAGTACTTTGGAATCCGAACATCTATAATGGTGATGTCCAACAAATCAGTAAACAAGAGGTTAAATCTACCACGATTATTGTAAAGGATGGATTAGGGAATATTCGTAAATCCACCTTCGATCAATTTGGAGGATTAATCGAAACTATTGTTGAAAGCTCCAATAATAATAGAAACTAATATTCCCTCAGATCTATTTCTTTACAATCACATTTTTAATCATTTATACTTCTACCTGTGCCTTTTAATATTAATATTAGGGGAATTATATCTATCTAGCAGTATTCAAACAAAATGGAAATGGGCAAAAAGATAAATAAAATAGATATGGGCGAAAATTAATTTACAAATTACATCAGAATGCTTTAAAAATTATTTAAATGGAAAACTAAATAATGTCATTAGGTTATTTAACTAAAATAATAAAATGCATCAAGCGTAAGATTTAAAATTTATTTTTTTTGATTAAATTCCAATAAAAACTACTATTGGATGAAATGTTCAAATGAAAATGCTAAAAACCAACGTATTTGTAATTCTTATTGTTCTTTCATTAAGCTCAACATTTTTCTTTTCTTTTGCCACAAATAATTCGGATCCCTACGAATTCAAGAAAAAAATAAAAGAAGATCAGATAACTGTCTTTAATTCGAATGTTGATGATTTAGTTATTCAATATATGCTAGAAGGACACATTCCATCCTTAGAAGCTAGTCTGGTCTATAAAGACAAAATCATATGGACTAAGGGATATGGTGAGCAACCGAAAGTTGATACTGTTTATAAAATTGGAAGTATTACCAAATGTTTTACTGCGACTGCTCTACTTCAACTTTATGAACAGGGAAAATTTGAATTAGATGATGATGTTAATAAATATCTACCATTTTCTATAAGAAATCCATATTATCCCAATAAACCTGTTACATTTAGATTATTACTTCTACATCAATCAAGCCTCCTTCGTGGTGGAGATCTCTACTATTCTTATATTTTAAATGATTTAGAACAGCAATTAGGAGTAAGTAATGAAAGCCTTCTGGTCTATCCTGATTGGCTAGAAGATATTTTTCTTTCTGATCCAAGTAATGACTCTGAGGTTTGGGCTACCTGGGCTCCTGCGGAAAAACAATATTATTTAACCTATTCAAACTTAGGCTATGATCTCTTAGGGTATTTAATTGAGATTTTATCAAATCAATCAATTGATGAATATTTCAAGAAAAATATCTTCGACCCTCTAAATATGACCAACACTCATTATACTTATCAATCCTATTCTCCAGATAGGTTGGCTATCCCACATGAATGGATTCCTGAAGGACATAGTTTTTTTTATCCACTACGCCCAGAGGATTACCCTAATGGTTCTGATAGAAATCACCACATTCCTATTTTTAATTTAGATGAACGTGGAGCAGGTGCTTTACGATCTACAACGACGGATTTGGCCAACTTTTTAATTGCTCACATGAATAATGGAATCTATGGAGATAATAGAATTCTAAGTGAAAACTTAATTAATCTAATGCATAATGAAAGTCAGGTTTTCTATGGTAATAAAATCTATGATTCATATGGATTCGGGTGGATGAATGAAAAGATCATCACTGTAGAAGTAGATGGAAAGGATGTAACACATTTTCTCCAAGGTCACGGTGGACGAGTCTTTGGATTTAATTCTCTGATGCTTTTTAATCAAGATATAAATATTGGTGTTATTGTTTTTGTTAATCAAGGCAATAACTTCTATGAAGATGACCCCATATCGCCTATTTTTAAAGTATTGTATGAAGAAGGAATTAATTTTAGAGAGGCATACATATCGAGTTCTGATGATACTTCTGGATTTGAATTCTTAATAGTTATTTTGACAGTAATATTCTATGGTTCCTTTAATAAAATATTCAGGAAAAAGTAAAAATTTAATCTAATCGATTTGACTTCTACTTGTTTATTAATAAAATGTTAAGAAATTTCAATCTGATAGATAATAATCAACAATTTATTAGTTTGAAAAATATTTACATGTTCTTTCTCTTTTAATTCTTCGTTAAAATATACCAATATCCTTATTCTCTTTTGAGAGTATCCATGTTACCTTCTGATGTCCAATCTATTTTTTTTATACGATTTATTAGATTTTGTAAGAAAAATTCATCAATATTCATCATGTCTCTGAAAGTGTCAGCATCAAGAGGTTTATTGACATAATACATAAAGATTATTTTGATCAGATTTAGCATTAAACAGAGGATCCTATCTATGAACCTAAACGAAAAGAAAATCTTACCGCCTAAAGCAACAATTAAACCACATAAAATGATTAATCATGGTACAGAACGAGTAGATAACTATTATTGGTTACGAGAAAAAGAAAATGCAGAAGTCATTGAATATCTTAAAGCTGAGAATGTTTATACAGATAAAATGATGGATCATACCAAATTACTTCAAAAAAAACTCTTTAAAGAGATGAAAGGTAGGATAAAAGAGGATGATGTTAGTACTAAAGAAAAACATAGAAATTACTACTACTATTGGAAAACATTTAAAGGAAAACAGTATCGAGCTTATTATAGAAATACTTCCAATGATTCATCAAGCGCTACTCATGAAGAATTACTTTTAGATGAAAACAAGGAAGCAGAAGGCTTAGAGTATTATAAATTAGGGTTTTTTAAAGTAAGCCCTAATGATAATTTCCTGGCATATTCTGTCGATACTTCTGGAGCAGAAGAGTTTGTAATCTATTTTAAAGATCTTATAACAGGAGAATTATTTCCTGAAACAATTCAAAACACTTCTTATACCTTTGCATGGGGAGGAGACAATAAAACTGTCTATTATACAACTCTTAATCCTCAAAAACAACCAGATAAGGTATATAAACATGTATTGGGGACGGATCCATCAATAGATGAACTGTTATATCAAGAAAAAGATGAACAATATTATCTCAAATTGAATGTTTCAAATGATTATCAATACCTATTTCTTACTCTTAGTAGCAAAAATACATCTGAAATTCATTTTTTACCTCTTACAGAAGGAAGAAACCAAAAATTTACTATGATTCATCCACGAGATGAGGAAAATGAATTAGAATACTATCTAGAACATCAGGCTGGAAAATTTTTAATTTTAACCAACTTAGATAATGCTGAAAATTTCAAGCTAATGCAAACAGACATTGATACTCCTAGTATTAATAATTGGGAAGAAATAATCCCACACCGTAAAGAAGTTTATCTAATAGATATAGTACCTAAACAGGCTGGACTAGTCTTATATGAACGTATAGATGGTATTAAAAAAATTAGAGTCCTAGCAAATAATTTTGATTATTACATTGATTTCCCCGATGAGATATATACCACTTGGAAACCCATTCATCTTCAAGAATCATTAGTAAATCCTGTATATAGCAGTCCACTTATTCAGTTTAATTATACATCATTAACTAATCCAACCATAAGGTATGAATATGACATTTTAACAAAGAGTCTACACATGCTTAAGCAAGAAGAAGTACTTGGATACAAACCAGAAGAGTACAGAACTAAACGTCTTATCTCCACTGCAGAAGATGGATCAGAAATATTCATTTCTTTGGTTCATCACAAAGGGATTGTACCAAAAAGTGATCAACCATTACTTCTTTATGGATATGGATCATATGGATATACTATCGATCCACAATTTTTAAGTACACGAATAAGCCTACTGAATAGAGGTATAATCTATGCAATCGCCCATATCAGAGGAGGAAGTAGCCAAGGAAGACCTTGGTACGAAAATGGAAAGCTTTTAGCCAAAAAGAATACTTTTACTGACTTTATTGCCTGTGCAGAATATTTAATAAATGAAGGATGGACCTCAAAAGAAAAGTTGATTATTATGGGGGGTAGTGCAGGTGGTCTTCTCTTGGGAGTAGTGATCAACATGCGACCAGAATTATTCAAAGGAGCAGTTGTAACAGTACCATTTGTAGATGTAGTAACAACTATGTTTGATGAAACAATACCATTAACAGTACTAGAATATTTAGAATGGGGAAATCCTAATGATAAAGAATATTTCGATTTTATGTTATCCTATAGTCCTTATGACAATGTTGAACCTAAAGTTTATCCCCATCTTCTAGTCACTGCTGGATTAAATGATCCTCGTGTCCAATATTGGGAACCAGCTAAGTGGGTTGCAAAATTAAGGATTCTTAAAACAGATAATAATCTCCTCCTCTTAAAAACGAATATGGGGGCTGGTCACGCAGGAAAATCAGGAAGATATGATTATCTTAAAGAAATTGCGCTTTATTATGCCTTTTTTCTTGATATTTTGGGTATAGATAACTAACGGGTAGCTCTTGAGCTATTATTTAATTTATTATTTAAATCAATAAAGTTTTCCAAAATAAGAACAAGAGTATTATTTAATAGTGTTTTTAATTAAAATTTAATCCGTTTTATTAAATGGAAGTCTTCTTAATGTCCTTTAAACGAACATCATTGCTTTTTCTAGGAGTCTTTGCTCTTCTTGGGATGATAGGTATTATTAGTGCTGCATTATTAAATTCCAATTTTGGAACATTGAATATAAGTCCCGTTTCAATATCGCATGCAGAAGTACAGCTTAGTGGATTGTTATATAAACCTAAAAGTGTCTCGTCTATGACTCCTTATCCCGCTGTTATTCTTACACATGGAATTGGGAGCTCCAAGGAATATATGAGTGGAATTGCCTTAGAACTCAGTCGGAGAGGGATTGTCTCTTTAGCTGTTGATGAAATAGGTCATGGTAATTCGGGTGGAACTTTCGGGTTTACTAGCGATCCTACATTAGGAATTTTATCAGCAGTAAGATATATTGAATCACTTTCTTATGTGAATAAGTCTTCCATAGGTCTTATTGGTCACAGCCTCGGAGCAGGAGCTGTACGAGCTACAAGTATAGCACATGGTAATATCACTGCAACAGTATTAATCGGAGGAGGAGTAGGGGAAATGGTTGAGGAAGCAGCTTATGGGGTATTTAATGCGACATTTCCAAAAAATCTATTAATTGCAGTTGGTAATCAGGATATTCTATTTGATATACCTTTATTAAAAGAGGATTTAAGGCCAATTTTTAACACAACTGATGTGGTTGAGCCTAATATTCAGTATGGAAGCTTTTCTACAAATACCGCCCGTAAATTTGTCTTAACATCTACTATACATCTTGCAGAAGCATTTGATCCTTTTATTGTTTCTGAAATAGTCCAATGGATGGAATCAACGCTTAATCCATCAAGCCAATTGCAGCTATCTCCTTCAGATTATCTCTTTAATTTAAGAGATCTTATCCTTGTCGGCAGTTTTTTTACCTTTATTGGTTTTATTTGTTGTTTTTCGGCAGTTTTATACGATCTTTTAGATGTTCGTAAGAAAAAGATGCAAGAATTATTTTCTATATCATATCATGAAAATTGGAAGATACTGCTCCTCTGGAGTTGCCTTGGGGCTATTTTATTTCTTCCTATGATGATAGCTGGTACTTTCATTCCTTTCCCTCCTTTATTATTTGGAACTTCGATCATTTGGTGGTTATTCATATGGGGGATTTTAGGATTGTTATTGATTAAATTTTTTATTCCTAAATTCACAGAAATTACCCCAGATATTAAAAAAAGACTTCAAACCTCCCTAAATAAGCAGGAAATAATTATTGTTATCCTCTTAATCATTTTCATCTATTTTATTAGCTTTTCATTAAAAGTTATTTTTAACCTAAATTTCCAAATTTTAACACCATTATTTGGGGATTTATTCCCTATTCCCCGTCTATTCATCTTTTTTGTCTATATACCTTTCTTATTCATTAATTTTTTTGCAGATGGTTTGTTTTTTTATGAATATTATGATAATAGAACGGAAAAAGATGTAAAATCAACACTTTCACAATTCTTCAAGATTACAGGTGTAAAACTAGCTCCTTTTGGAGTGATCATCTTTGTATTATACGTTCCATTATTTTTATTTAACCAAAAGATCATTCCAGGCTTTTTGGGACTTATCCTAGAGTTTCTATGGGGTATTATTCCTTTAATCACAATTTCAGCAATTTTTACTGACTGGTTTTATCGATTAACACGTTCAATAGGAACAGGAGCCCTTTTTAATGCTTTGATCATAGCTTGGATTATTGCAGATACATTCACTCTGGGAGGATTCCTATAAACAAGGAATAGATATATTCAAGTTAATAGCTTACCTGAACTGGTTCAAACATTGGTCATATAATTGCCAATCCTACCTTAAGTAGTATTTTAAACATAGAATAACTTTTAAAAAATGAAAAAATAGGGGATTAATGCATTATTGAAGCCATAATTCCCTTTTGAGCATGAAGGCGATTTTCTGCTTGATCAAAAATAATAGACCATTTACCATCTGCAACTTCATCATCCACTTCCATTGCTCGATCTTGGGGAAGACAATGCATATAATATCCTCGTCCTTTATTGGTAACATCCATTAATTCAACAGTTGTCTTCCAATTTTTATATTTGTTCATGATTTCAGGCATAATTTCTGGTTTAGCTGGCCTAACTCCTTCTATGCCATGCGCATCGAGAATTCCCCAACTTTTGGGATATACAAAATCAGCTCCTTCAAATGCAGTCTTCATATCTCGCTCTATTGTAAATGATCCACCAAATAAATCACAATGTTCCTCAACTTTTTTAATTATATCAGGATGTAAATCCATTTCCTGTGGACAAGCCAAAGTTACATCCATACCGAACATTGACGGAGCTAATACACCAGTTTGAGGTACAGCCATTGGTTTTTGACCTGCGGAATATGCCCAGCTCATAACGAATTTTTTCCCCTGTAATTTATTAAAATCATGGCTACATTTTTCATATATTGTCATTACATCAGCCATTCCTTGACATGGATGATAAATATCGTCTTCCATGTTTATTACTGGTTTTTCAGACCAATGAGCAAAGTTTCGGATGATTTTATGTCCTTTTCCATAGATCCATCCACATTTACCTCCATAAATACGAATTGATATTGCATCACCCATTCTAGATAAAACTCGAGCTACATCTGATACACGTTCAGTAGAATAAGCTACTTCATCGCCTTTTAATGCTGGAGTATAAATTGCACCAGGTTCTAAGAAATGAGCATGTCCACCTAGTTGTGTCATTCCTGCTTCAAAAGAGTTTCTTGTCCTTAAACTATCATTATAAAAAACCATAAACAAGGTTCTTCCTGGAAGAATGTGTCTATGGTCTTCATGGGTCACAAAACGACGTTTTAAGTCTATCCCGACACTTAACATCGTCTCAATTTCTTCTCGGGTAAATTCAATCATTGTAAGGAAGTCGCGTCCTTTTAAATCTTCAGTCACTACCATATTACTTTCACCAAAAAAATAATCTAAAGTTCTTTAGATAATATAGATAATTATTCTCCAAGTACTTAATCTAAAACATCAACTCCTCCATCCTCCTATATTCAAATTTGTTATTGAAGAATAGCTTGGCTATCAAGAAATTATATTTTTTGCTTTAGAAAATTCACCTAATACTTTTTATTTTATCAAAATATTTCAAGGTTAAAACTTTAATTATTTACTGTAGAATCAATTATTAAAAGGAAAAATCATAGAATGTCCTTTGAAATTATTTCATTTGACTTATGGAATACGATTGCTTATATAAAGAAACCATTTAATCTCTCTTTCAAACAAGAGCTTAATTTAGCATGGGAGTTAGTTAAAGAAGTATCAAATTTATTTTCCTTTAATGAATTTATGAATTTATATCACAAATTTTCTGTACATAACTCTATACTCAATAATACCAAATTAAAAGAAATAACAATGGATAAGGTTTTCTTATCGATTTTTTCTGAATTAAATCCCCAAAATATTGTTGCAAATCAAAAATACACGGACCTATTAATTAAATCATTTTTTAATAATATTTTAGAATATACTCAAATCTTTTCTACCATCCCTTCTCTACTCCAAGATCTGAAAGAACATAATTTTTTCTTAACATTAATTTCTGATCATGATTGGCCTCCAAATGGGTATGATTTGTTGAATAAATTTAATCTTACCGCCTTTTTTGATACCATTGTTTTTTCAGGGGAGGTTGGATTTCATAAACCTCATTATTTAATGTTTGAAACCGCTATTAACGATTTAAATTTGAGTAACCGCGAACAGTTGCTTCATATTGGGGATGATTATTACCGTGATGTTTTAGGTGCTATTAATTTTGGCGGAAAAGCTATTTGGTTAGATTTTTGGTCAGAGGAGATATATAAAGAAAAGAGGTATCGAAATCCTAAAAATTTACCATTACATCCAGGTATTGTAGCTAAATTCGCCAAGATTGATGAATTTGGAGGAAGCAAATTTCTAAAACGATTGCCACAAAAATGAGGTATATAAATATCAATGTATGATTCTTACAAAATATCGTAATTTCTTGATATCTTTTTTCAATTTGATAATAACATTTTTCAGAAGGATTTAATTATGGATCGGTCACAAGATGAGAAATTGAGTGAGTTCGAAGGTATAATTCGACCAATTGACATTGTAAATGATGCGCAAAATCTTGCTGATTTTTTTAATGAAATTGATGAACTTTGGCCTGGAACATGGACTCGTGGAATCCCCTATACAAAACAATTGGCAATTGATTTTATCAATAAGAGAAAATCTCTAAAGAATTTTGTCGCTTTTAATCCTGATGGAAAATTAGTAGGTTTTTGTTCGGTTCATAAAAGAATGGAAGAACCAAATGTTTCGTACATTGGAGTTCTTGGAGCACATCCCTCAATTCTTTCTAAAAAATATGGTAAGAATTTACTTCTCGCTGCAGTTGACTTTAGCGTTAAAAACGGTGATTTACGGCAAGATCTTAATACTTGGGCATCAAATATGAAGGCCGTTCCTTTATATAAAAAGATCGGTCTTCAATGGGTTCCTGATACGAGTGTTTATATGCAAAATTATCTTCCTGCTATTCTTAACCACTCATTTTGCAAGCCTTTTTTCGAAAAACATCCTAATTGGTATTCAAATCAAGTCCGTGAGATTACTCAAGCTCCTGATGATCATAAATTAGCAGATATGAGCGTTTTTAAGTATTATTTTAAGGAAGGAGAAGATTCACTAGAAGTCACTATTGATCGCTTTAGTCGTTCAATAGTTGGTATCTCCCGAAATTTAGAGGGAAAATTAATACAAGTTATCCTTAGACAAAACACACACGAAGTTTTCACAGGAATAGAAACTAATTTTCATCTGGGTGTTAATCATAATTTAGGGAAAGCTCTTCCTTTATCAATTAATTTTGAACCTTCTAAAGAGATCTCTATTCATAAAATGACCGCTAATACTGAAGCTCTTCCAGAGGGTTTAATTTATTCCAATTATTATTTAGTTAATTCAACAACTCCCGATTCAAATGTATATCGAAAGACTCCAAGTTTAAAGGCACATTTAAATGTTAATGGAGAGCTATTCACCTTAGAAATGGGTGTAAGAGCTAAGCAATTAATAAATATAACCTCTCACCATCTTGACTGGTGGTATCCCACGGGAATAATTGATCTTCCTTTAGTCATTCAGAATAGAACTCATGAACCGATCCAAGGAGAGATTCGCATTTGGTCTAATGCAAATATTGAAATAATAGAAAAAATTTCTCCAATTACACTTTCTTCAGAGGAAGTTATTGGGAAGAAATTTCAGATAAAAGTCCCAAAATCATTTTCAGAATCTTCTATAACACTTTACGCTCAATTAGTAATTAACAATAACAAAAGTCGTATTTTTGAGATTCCTCTTTTTGTTTCAAATGATCCATCAGTCGCAGCTGGTTTACTCTCAGATTCTAAAAAGATAATTCTATTGAATCAATTTATAAGGACAGAAATTAACTTAGAAGGAGCTCGAGTTACAATTTTATCTAAGGATTATTCTTTGATGGGAATTGGAGTAAATTTATTAGATTTTGGTCCACCCTTTGGGTTTAGTGAATTTAATCAAGTCGAATTTTCTTCTAAAATCTCCAAAAATGAAGATGGAATTGTTGTAAGACTGTCTAAGGCGAGTTTGTCAAAACCTGAGCTAAAATTTAATCGCCTTTTCAAATTGTCTCCCCAAAATCATCATATCGAAGTTTGGGAAGAAATTGAAAATCATGGCTCAATTGATGACTCATTGAGTGTATTAATTCAACCTCATTTCACTAATGGAGTAAGCTTACCTATAGGTGAAACATATTTAGCACTTGATGGTGAAATATTACATGAAAAAAATGTAATTTGGCCGATTAGAGAGGGGGATTTACCTGATGAATCAGAGCGATTTGAACCCTGGATTTGCATTGATGTGGCTGGGGTTTCTTATTATCATATACATGATCCAATCAATACTTCCGCTGATCCAAGTAGAAACAAATTGAATTATTTAGAAAAAACGCTAAACATTCCTGCTTTAACTGTTGTTAAAGGACCAAAAAGTTGGCTAGGAATTTCTAACCAATATAAATGGAAAGATATCAGACAAAAAGCACGCTTTTTAACTCAAGGAAAATTATTGTCTGTTCGAGAAAATAATCAAAAAGCTAAAGCTGCACTTAATTTACTCATCCCTCAAGAGGACTTATTACTTGGGAATTCAGAAAATAGAATTAATCTGACAATTGAATCATATCGTAATATGCCTTTAAATGGCAAATTAACTGTAAAATCCCCTGATGGATGGTCTATTGACATTGATAATGATCAAATTGAAAATTTATGCTTTCAAAATTCTCATCAGTGCAAATTGACGGTCAAACTACCTGATAGTATATACTTCGGAATATATCCCCTAACCGTTCTTATTCAAAGTCCTTTCAATAATATTATGAAAAGATTTTTAGTTTTAGCTTTTCAAGCAACATCCCAACCTAGAATCGAGATTCTTCCTCAACATCAAGGTAAAAAGCAAGTTTTACTTAGAAATGAGAGTTTATCTATTACTAGTTCAGAAGATTTTGCCGGTGCTATGACTTCTCTTAAATGGAATGATATTGAATATCTCTGCAGTAATTTTCCAATGCTAATTCCTTCGGTATTTTTCAATAAGGATCCTGGTGGGGTATATAACTCTCTTCTCGGAGAAAATGATGAACTAGATGAACTTAAGTATATTGATGAAAAATACGTATATGAAGAAACTCATGATGGACCTTGGAAAGGAGTACAATATACTGTTAATATCAACGAACAGAAATCATTGAAAGGTTTAGTTCTTAAGATCTCATATGAGATGTTAGGAGGAAACTCGAGGATTTTAAGAATTAGAATTAGAATAGATAATCCAACAACAGCAGCATTTAGATTCATTCATATTGGATTTCTATTCCCTGGATTTGAAGGAAAACGTGATGAAATGTACTCAATGTTGGATTTTGATGATCCTTCTCAAATCTATGAATTCTCACGAAAGAATCCTATACCATTAATTGGATTAGGGTCTTCTTCTATAAAAAGTCTTTTTTATCATAAAAATGGACATTCTTTGTCGCTAATTCCAGATGTTGAAAAATCTAATGTTTTGATTTTTGATGCAGGTGAAATGGTTTCAGCAGGTGGTGTCTTTTCTAGTTGTTACCTTGAACCGAATCAATCGAATGAAATAATTTACTATCTGGTCCCAAATTTACCTTCTGAAAATAATGCTAGAGATGTTCAAGAACTATTTTCTCATTGAAATTTACTCAATATTTGAAACCAGTCAGTTTGAACAAACTTTTAAGAATTTAAGCTTGATTGAATTTTACAAAAAAACGAAATGGTGAATTAATGGAGAATGACACCTTTGAAAGGTTTTTGAAAAAGTCAGGTAGAAAGTCTAATGTCATTAACAAGTATCTGACGTATGTTCAACTGTATGAAGATTACTTAAAAGAAAATAAATTCAAAGAATTAAAAAAAGCCGTATCAGAAGATCTAGAAGATTTTCTTCAACATTTCGAGGCATCAGAAAAACAATCTTCAAAAACTGTAATCTATACTTTACTATTATATTATAAAGCGACTGATAATAAAGTTATGAAGGACAAAGCTCAAAAATTACGACTTTTGAAAAAATCTAAAAAGACTCCATTTTTATTAGACAAAATTCTTGATGTGGACAAAAGATTTATAGAAAAGCTATCATCTGAAGGTATTAAAACTGCAAATGACATGATATTAGCTGGAAAAACAAGAAAAAATAGATTTGATTTAGCTGAAAAGTTGGAAATCCCCTATGAGGTTATTCTCGAGTTAACAAAAATTTCTGATTTAACTAGAGTAGGATATGTTAAAGAGAAATTAACCCGTCTTTATTATAACGCTGGTATCCAAACACCTGAAATATTAAGTCAATGGGATGCAAAAAAATTACGAAAACACTTTGAAGTATATATTAAAGATACAAATTGGGATGGAATGGTTCCTAATCTATCTGATCTAGTTAATAACATTGAAAATGCTAAAAAATTATCATCTATAATTGAGTATGATGATTAAAACAGTTAATTCTTTTGTTTTTATAACGAATTAACAATAATTAAGTTTTTGAATCTACTTTTTTTATGTAAAATAAAAACGTTAAACAATCAAAATTAAGATTAGGTGAATCAGAATGACTGAAAAAGTATTGCAAGGCGGAACTTCGTTAAAAGTAGGAGATAAAGCTCCAGATTTTACGCTACCCGCTCAAGATGGAAAAAAAATAAAACTTTCTGACTTTCGTGGAAAAAAGAATGTTATGCTTGCGTTTTATCCTCAAGATTTTACTCCAGTATGTTCCCACCAATTACCTTCATATAGCAAACAAATAGAAAAATTTGAGGAATTAAATACCCAAGTTTTAGCAATTGGAGTAGCTTCAATTCCTGTTCATAATGCATGGATAGAAGCATTAGGAGGTTTAAACTTTCCATTATTGGCAGATTGGGTACCTGCTGGTGAAGTTAGTAAGAAATATGACGCTTTTATTCCCCGAATCGGTTTCGGAAAGCGTGCTATCTTTATAATAGACAAAAAAGGTATTATAAGATATATAGATGTACCAAACGAGTTAAATGAAGGCCCTCCAAATGAAAAACCAATTTTCAAAGCGTTAGAAGAACTTCAAGAGTAATATATCTCTTTTTTCTTAAATTTTTTTTATTATTAGGGTTATATGTTTGAAATTTCTGCTAGCCTAGGCAAACTTACCATTAAAGTTAAAAAAATGGATTTAGTCAATACAATCCATTAAAAAATAACACACCCTTCCACCGAAAGATTGATTGAAAGTTTAAAAACGTTTACCAATTCTAGGTGTTAGATCTAATCGCTCCCAAAGTTTTAAAGCTGATTCCTTAGACTGTTGACTAATTTGAGTAGCATCTAATGATGTGTGAATCCCATTCTTCACAATAGTTTTTCCATTTACAATTACTCGTTTAATGTCTCTCCGTGAAAACGAACCGTATACTAGATGTCCAAAAACATTTTCCCTATGAATGGGTGTAGGTAATGCAGTACAATCGAATATTACAAAATCAGCTGCTTTCCCGACTTCTATTGAACCAATATGATCTTTAAGTCCTATTGCTTGAGCTGCATTTATAGTTATCATTTGAGTGACTTGTA